>CBDUUF010000089.1:0-6214 GCA_965370375.1 uncultured Desulfuromonadaceae bacterium | reverse complement strand
TTACCTTGGAATATTCCATCCGGTTCGGGCCGATTACTCCGAGAGTGCCGATGGTGCCGTGCATGTTCTGGTAATTGGCGGTGATCAGGCTGCACCCCTCGATTTGGGTCATTTCACTCTCACTGCCGATAAATATCTGCACCCCGGACGCTTGTTGGCTCTTGTCCAGCAAATCTATCAGGGTGTTTTTCTGTTCAAAAGCCCGGAACAGCTTCTTCATCTGTCCCATGTCGGCAAATTCTGCTCGGTCGAGAAAACTTGAAGCCCCCTCAATGATCAGTTGGCCACCGAGCTCTTCCTGCAGGGCTGCACCGGATAGCTCCAGCGCCTGACGCATTAACTTGTCGTAAAGTGCTTTCTCTTGCTGCATCTGGCTGGTGATCTTTTCGCGTACCGCGGAGATGCTCAGACCGGAGAGCTCTGCATTCAGGTAGTTGGTCACCTTGGTCAGATCGTTCTGCGTCAAGGTCCCATCGACCTCGATCAGTTTATTCTGCACCAGTCCGGACTGTGAAACAAACACCACCAGTAGCTTACCACTGGACAACTGGACAAAATCGATCTGCTTAAAGACCGTAGTCGTAAAACGTGGCGCCATGACTATGCCGGCATGGCTGGAAAGTGCCGATAGCGCTTTGCCGGCCTCCTGAAACATGCTCTCGATACCGGCTTCACCGTGACATCTCGCATCGAGGCTCTGCTTCTCCTCGGCAGTCAATTCCCGTAACTGCAACAGACTATCGACATAATAACGATAGCCTTTTTCGGTTGGTATTCGACCGGCAGAGGTGTGTGGTGAAGTGAGAAAACCGAAGTCCTCTAGATCAGACATGACGTTGCGCACCGTCGCCGGGGAGAGGTCGAGATTATGCCGCTTGGTCACGGCCCTCGACCCGACCGGGTCACCTGAGGCGATGTAGTCGTCAACGATCACTTCGAGGATCTTGCGACTGCGCTCTGTCATTTCGGTGGTCATGCTGGCTCCGGTTAAAACCATATAAGCCGGGCGGGCCGGCTCAGTGTAGCGTTGTTAGCACTCGATAGTCTAGAGTGCTAACAATCGGTAAGGTAACAACGGCTAACCCCTTTGTCAAGGGCTTCAGGACGATAAAAAATGATAAGAGAATAGTGCGGGAGGATGTTGATAGAACAGCTAAACCAGATTTTAAAAAAAATTCAGGATGAGGGTGTCAAACAACAGCCAACCATTGAGGTCAAATTGCCAGCGTCCATCAACCTTTTGCAAGTGCGGCTGGCAACGCTCAATCGCCAGTGGGAACGTCTCTTCGACCCGGCATCCGAAACGCTTGGCAAAGCTGGCGTCGTCGACGCCAGCGGCGGTGCGCAGGCCAAGATAGAGAGTCTCGATCATCGCTTGGTGTCGGTCGAAAGTTTCAATCAGCCTGGCTGGATTATGTCCGGTCTGTAAAGCGGTCCTATATGCAGCCAGATCATCCGGTATGGCCAGCCGGTTTCCCCAGTCGTCGGCTCGGAAACTGTGGGCTCCGGCGCCGAGCCCGAGGACCGGTTGCCGCTGCCAGTAAAGTCGATTGTGCCGACACTCTCGGCCCGGTTTGGCGAAGTTGGATATTTCGTAATGCGTATAACCGGCCGTATTCAGCCGCTCGTGCAGCATGCGATAGGCGGCAATATATTCGTCCTCGTCCGGCAAGGACAGCTCACCTTGCGCTTGTCGTTCGTAAAACGGTGTCCCGGCTTCGATCGTCAGCCCGTAAACCGCTATATGTTCCGGTTCTAGGGCCAACAGCTGGTCGAGATCGGTGGTAAGGTCGTCCGGAGTCTGTCCCGGTATGGCAAACATCAGGTCGCACGAAATATTGTCAAAGCCTGCCCAGCGGGCATCGTGCACGGCCTGCAGACCGGTTGCGGCATCGTGCAGTCGGCCGAGTTGCAGGAGTCGGTTATCGTCGAGGCTTTGCAGGCCGATCGACAGGCGGTTGATGCCGGCCAGCCGGTAGCCGGCCAGCTTCTCCGGATCGAGAGTGCCCGGATTCGCCTCGAGTGAGATTTCAGCATCAGCGGTAAAACCGAACAGTTCCTCGACTTGGCGTAACAGCTCGGCAACTTCGTCCGGTGTCAATAATGAGGGCGTACCGCCGCCGAAAAACAGGGTTGAAACCGGGCCGGGCCAGTGGCTGGCTGCCTGTTGCAGATCAGTTGTGAGCCACTGCACATACTCGGATAGCGCCGTGCCATGCTGCGCTACAGAGAAGAAGTCGCAATACGGGCACTTGCGCAAGCAGAACGGGATATGCAGATAAAGACCGGTCATCGGATTATCTTCAGCCAGAGCATTAAATTGACGTCTTGCCCGCATCAGAACGGGAAGACCAGCGGAATCAGTAAAGTCGCCAGTATCCAGATTGAGAGATTGAGCGGTGTGCCGACCTTGAGATAGTCGACAAAGCGATAACCGCCCGGGCCCATGACTAGCGCGTTACTCTGATGGCTGATCGGGGTCATGAAGCACATTGATGCGGCGATAGCGACCGCCATAAAGAATGGGCGCGGCGAGACGGCTAGCTCTGTTGCGACATTGTAGGCAATAGGCGCCACCAATACCGCAGCAGCGGCGTGGCTCATCACTTCAGTCAGACAGAAGGTGATAAAGAAGACCGCCCCGAGCACCATCCACGGCCCGTAGCCGCCGATGTTGCTGATGATCTGGTCGGCCAGCATCAGCGCCGTGCCACTGTTTTCCATCGCATGGCCGAGTGGCAGGGTGCCGGCAATCAGGATCAGAATCGGCCAATCGATACTGGAGTAAGCCTCTTTGGCGGTCAGGCAGCGGGTCAGCACGATGATCAAAGCGCCAAGCGTGGCAGCGACCATAATCGGTAGCGTGCCGGAGCTGCTCAGGATCAGGACGCCGAGCATAGTCGCGATAGCGATTGGTGCCTTGCCGGGCCGGTATGGTGTCGTCTCGACCCCGCCGAGCAGTAAAAAACCGTGTTCCTGGCCGAGGTGGCGTATCCGTTGCTCGGCCCCCTGCAATAGCAGTACGTCGCCGAAGCGAAGCACAACATGATCGACCCGGCGGACTACCGGCGCCCCGCTACGCCAGATACCGAGCACGGTCAGGCCGTAAGCTTCGGCAAAGCGAACCTGGCGCAGGGTCTTGCCGACCATTTCACTGGTCGGAGTCAATGAGGCCTCGACCACGACAATCTCATCCAGACTCTCCGACGGGAGCGGGTTGTCGCGCTCCGGTATTACCGATAATCCCTTCCTCTTCTGGAGTTTGAGGACATCGTCCGGATCGCCCTCGATGAACAGAATGTCGCCGACATATAGCTTGCGGTTCCGCCGCGGCTGGGGAATTTTTTCCCGTTTGCGCAACAGCGCGCGCACTTTCAGGTTGAATTGGCGTTCGAGATAGCTGTCGGCAATCGTTCGGCCATCTAATGGCGACCCTTCAAGGATTTCAACCTCGGTAACATATTCCTTGACCTGATATGCTTCGGTTAGAGTCCCGGATTTTCTGCTCGGCAATAGATGCCGGCCGGCCAGCGCCATGTACAGGATGCCGAAAATGAGCAGCACCACGCCGACCGGTGTAAAAGAGAACATCGAAAAAGATTCGCCGGTGTATTGCATCATCAGCGAGTTAATCAGGATATTCGGGGGCGTGCCGATCATGGTGCAGACGCCGCCGAGCAGGGAACCGAAAGCGAGAGGAATCAACAGCTTACTCGGCGGCTGTTTCAGCTTGCGCGCCACCATTACCACGATCGGCATCATCATAGCCGTCGCGCCAATATTATTGATAAAGGCCGAGAAGAGGGCGACCGTCGCCATAATTGCAGCGGTCAGCAAGGCCGGGTTGTCGCCGGTCCACTTGATCAGCTGTTCGCCAAGTTTGCTGACCGCTCCGGTAGATGAGACGCCAGCGCTGAGTACAAACACCGCTGCCACCGTTATCACCGCCGGATTACTGAAGCCGGCAAACGCCTGCTCGACCGTGACCAGACCGGTAAGCACGACCGCCAGCAACACCATCAGGCTGACCAGATCCATCCGGATCCATTCGGTGGCAAACAAGATGATGGCAATAGCCAGAATTATCAGAGTAATGGTCATGTCCATGGGTGGCAACTTTCGGCTACTTTCAGAGTTGATGCAAGTGTAGCGGCTGAACCGCCCTTCGACAAGTGGAGTCTTGTAACAAGAACATTTTTACGGGTTTTTCATTACGATTAACTTGACGTAAGCAGACGCTATGTTATTGTTTTATAAAGGAAATCTGTCTATAGAAGCCAGCCGGAAACCCACAAGCGTGGCGGTAGTGCTCTTTGCTGGCAGATGAAAGGAATCGACATGAAACGCCATGAATTCAGAGACCGTTTTTCAGATGCTTCTTTGGAACAACAGGAAAAATCCGGTTATAGCCATAAATCGAACGCTAAGCCTTTGATCGGCAGGCCGCGCGCTAGTCTGACCGAAAAAATAACTTCCGGCATCACCCTGAAGGATCCGTCACCGTTCGGCCCGTAAGACCAGTTTTTGTAGTGGCTGCCGAATGGAGTTGGGTCTGATCACACAGAGGTCCGCGGTTGTGGATTCTGTCGGAGCGGCTACTTGTCTCGCATATGCAAAGCCGAAGCGGTCGTGGTCTTAACCTGGTTCTGTTTTCCTTCCAAAAAAACATTAATCTGGTATTGTTGCTCTTGGGTGTGTTGTCTGTAACCATGCGTATCTATTCGTGTGACCAGCCAATACTACCGTAGAAAGCTTCAGCCAACGAAATGGAACTATGTCATTTACTCTGAAAATATTATCAGGCCTTGCCCTTGGTATCTTGACCGGCTTGTTTCTGGGGGAACTCGCGGCACCGTTTTCTATCGGTGGCGATGTGTTCATTGGCCTGCTGCAGATGACGGTTCTGCCCTATATCGTCGCTTCGTTGATCAGCAATATCGGTGGCATTTCATGGTCTGAGCGTAAGGGTCTCGTAGTGGCAGGAGTCGCGGTGTTGGGCGTCTTGCTCTTGCTCGGGGTGGCGGTGCTTGTGGTGATCCCCATCGCTTTCCCGGTCTGGGATACGGCGGCGTTTTTCAGCACCAGTCTGGTGACACCGCCTGCGGTTATAGACCTGGTCGCTTTGTACATTCCATCCAACCCCTTTTCGTCGCTGGCGCTTAACCTGGTACCAGCCTGCGTTCTGTTCAGTATCATGTTGGGTATCGGCATTGGCGGCATCCGCGGTAAAAAAAGCTTGTTGCGGATGCTGGATGTGCTGGCAGCCGGCTTGAATGAAATCAACAAGATGGTTATCAAGCTGACCCCGATCGGTCTGTTTTTCATTGCCGCCGGCACCGCCGGGACAATTTCTCTAGCCGAGGTCGATAAAATCCAGGCCTACCTCATTACCTATACGGTCATCGCTGTCGTCCTCGGTTTTGTGGTGTTGCCCTTGCTGGTGTCGGCAGTTACGCCTTTCAGTTACCGTGACTTGCTGTCGATACCGAAAGACACCCTGATAACCATCTTTGCGGCATCTAAAATTATCGTCGTTTTGCCCCAACTTTCGGAGAACATCAAGGAGCTGTTCCGCCGTTACGACCTGGAGAATGAAGAGGTTGGTCAGAGTGCGGAAATATTGTTGCCGCTGGCTTATCCCTTTCCTAATCTGGGCACCTTCACTATCCTGATGTTCATTCCGTTCTCAGCCTGGTATTTAGGCAACAGCCTGGATATGTCGGAGCAACTGGTGTTTTACGGTAGTGCCTTCTTGAGCAGTTTTGTCGCACCGCTTATCGGCATACCGTTTCTGCTCGATATTTTGCATATTCCAGCCGATATGATGGAACTGTTTGTGATGTCCACCGTCTACACGGATCGCATCAGGGTTGTCCTTGGTGCCGTGCACCTGCTCAGCCTGACAATTGTTATTATTGCCATTCAGCGGGGTGTTTTTAAGCTGCATATGCGTCGCATGGTAATGGCAATCGCGGTCTCTCTGGTCGTCTTTTTCGGCGCTCTGTTCGGTGTGCGGGGCTATTTAGCCACCGCTGTGGAAAGTGAGTACAGTGGCGACCAGGCGTTGGTTGACATGCGCTGGATGGATCGTCCGGTCAAAGCTCACCAATACAAAAATGAGCTGCCACCGGTGGAATCCGGAGTGAACAGCGCCGGTAGACTCGCCACCATAGAGAAGCGCGGCACGCTGCGGGTTGCATATTTCAAGGATTCC
>CBDUUF010000088.1:0-6329 GCA_965370375.1 uncultured Desulfuromonadaceae bacterium | reverse complement strand
GAGCAGTTGTTCAACCAGGTCACCAACCTGCGACTCTTGTCCGCCTCGACTCTTTGCGCTCATTGCGGTACGTTTCTATTTCGGATGATGCCACCCAAGAATTGACCGCCAACAGCGAAGGCGATGGAGAAGGGGACAACGCTCCAGTCGAAATTCATATAGTAGCGAAAGGCAACAAGAAACGGGATAGAGAGATGAATCAGCACGAACCAGCGGACTGAGAATCGTGTTGATGATTCACGTATGTAGCCGAGGGGAATGTTGATACAAAAGGCAAAAATAAGCAGGCTTGAAAGCCTGATGAGAAATTCGCTGGTCAAAAGATATTCTTTCCGGAACGTCAAAAGAGTAAATCTGGCTGCTAAGCATTTAATACTAAACAAATTCAGTCTACATCTGTTTCTGGACAGGTGTCAATGTGCCACTGAGTTATGTACAACGGTTTGATTTTACCTGGAGAAACAAAATGGTCAATACTGGTGATTATGTCGCCATATTTAATTCGATCCATCGTGTGATGAAAGCTGAAAAGCACTTAAAGCGTGCGAAGATAGAGATCCTGCTGATTCCGGCTCCTCGACAATTGACGTCAGACTGCGGACTGGCTATTCGCTATGCTGAAGATGTTCGATCTGTGGTACTGAATGTCTTGGCTGAGGAAGGCTTAGAGCCGGCCGAGGTGTATAAAAAAATGGCTGCCGGTTTTGATAAGGTTGAGGGAACGGGTTGTTAATGAACCGTTTTCTTCTTGACATGGTACCCACTGCTGGTTATATTTCTCCTTTTGCGGAGAATGGGTTTTTTAACGGCACAGACGTATGTTTGATAATCTGACAGACAAGTTTGATGCGGTTTTCCGCAAGCTTCGCGGACATGGTCAACTGAGCGAAGTAATAATTAATGATGCGTTGCGTGAAGTCCGGCTTGCCTTACTTGAGGCGGATGTAAATTTTCGTGTTGTTAAAGATTTCATAGCATCGGTCAAGGCGCGGGCGCTCGGACAGGATGTTCTTAAGAGCCTGACCCCGGCGCAGCAGGTTGTCAAGATCGTTCGTGATGAATTGGCTCGATTGATGGGGGCTGATATCGACAACTCTCTGGCCTTGCAGGCGAAGCCGCCTGTGGCTGTTATGTTGTGTGGTTTGCAGGGCGCCGGGAAAACGACTACCTGTGGTAAGCTGGCATTGCACTTACGCCGGGAAAAACGGAATCCTTTGTTGGTTCCAGCCGATGTTTACCGTCCGGCGGCAATTGAACAACTCAAGGTTCTCGGTCGTCAACTTGATGTGCCGGTGTTTGACTCTTCAGCTGATCAGGACCCGGTTGACATTTGCAAAGCAGCACATCGATTTGCCGATCTTAACGGTTTTGATACACTGATTCTGGACACGGCTGGCCGGTTGCACGTTGACGAGCAGTTAATGCTGGAATTACAGCGCATTGAACAGGCGCTCTCCCCACAGGAAATTCTGTTCGTTGCTGATGCAATGACCGGTCAGGATGCGGTCACAATCGCCGGTAGTTTTAGTGAGCAGTTGTCGTTGACTGGCGTGATCCTGACCAAGCTCGATGGTGATGCGCGTGGTGGTGCAGCGCTGTCAATCCGAGCGGTTACGGGTTTGCCGGTTAAGATGGTTGGCGTGGGCGAAAAGCTAGACGCCCTTGAGATATTCCATCCTGAACGGATGGCGCAGCGTATCCTCGGGATGGGCGATGTCCTCTCCCTGATAGAAAAGGCTGAAGCTGTAGTCAGTCAGGATGATGCTGCGGCAATGGCCGAGTCGATGCGCCGTGGTGGCTTCAACCTGGAGCAGTTTCGCGATCAGTTGAAGATGATCAAGAAAATGGGCTCCATGGAATCGATAATGGGCATGATTCCGGGGATGGGCAAGGCGATGAAGAAGGCTGGTAATGCCCAGATGCCGGAAAAAGAAATAATAAAGGTCGAGGCGATCATCAATTCGATGACCCGTAAGGAGCGTTACGACCACAGGGTTTTGAATGGTTCGCGTCGCCAGCGTATCGCACGCGGCAGCGGGACGTCAGTTCAGGATGTGAACCAGTTGATCAAGCGGTTCATGGAAGCACAGAAAATGATGAAGAAAATGCAGAAGCTCGGTCCGAAAGGCTTAAAAGGTCTGGTTGGTTAGGGGCGTTTGCCATTTTAATATCGCATACAAACAATTCTTAAGCCGGAAGAGTCCGGCAGCTAAGCAGGAGGAGTAACATGGCAGTTAAAATCAGACTGGCCCGTGGCGGCGCCAAGAAAAAACCTTTTTACCAGGTCGTCGTTGCCGATGAGCGTTTTCCGCGTGACGGGCGCTTTATCGAAAATCTTGGTCAGTACGATCCCAGGCAGGATCCGCCGATGGTGACGCTGAAGGAGGATCGGGTTCTCGAATGGTTGCAGAAAGGTGCTCAGCCGACTGATACGGTTCGACGCCTTCTCCGGACCAAAGGGCTTTGGGCAAAGTTTAAACAGCCGCAGAGCGCTTGACCCGATCAGTTTGGCGGAGCCTCCCGAACTGAAGGAGGGACTCCATGAAGGAGCTGATTGAACTCATCGCCAGATCACTGGTGGAAAACCCTGATGCAGTAACGGTGTCTGAGTCTGAAGAAGCAGATGGTTCGATTCTTGTCCAACTGGCAGCAGCCCAGGAAGACATGGGACGGATTATCGGCAAACAGGGCCGCACCGCCAAAGCTATGCGGACGCTTTTGAACGCTAAAGCTACCCGTGAAAGCAAAAGGGCTAACCTCCAGATAATGGAGTCATGACTCTGTCCGAAAAAGATTTTTTTGATTTCGGCAAGATTATCGGGTTGCACGGTTTGCAGGGCGACCTGAAGGTGAAGCCGTTTACGCTCGGTTCTGACGCTATGGTTCATGCGCAGACTGTTAATTTATGCGACCGAACTGGTGCTGTTACGAGTTATTCGCCAAAGCGGACAGCTGTGCATAAAGGGAATATCCTTTTACGGCTAGTTGGAGTTGAATCAGTTGAACAGGCCGAAGAATTTGTCGGACTAACTGTTCAGATGCTTTTAGCTGAGCTTCCAGAACTTCCGGCTGACGAGCACTACTTGCATGAGATTCAGGGCTTCGTTGTTATAGATCGACACCGCGGTAACATTGGTGTTCTCGATGATATGTTTACAACGGCTGCACATGCTGTTTATGAAGTGCACGGTTCTTTTGGTGAGGTGTTGATTCCGGTAGTCGACGCGTTTGTTATTAATGTCGACCTTGCTGGAAAACGGATTCAGGTTGATCTGCCAGAAGGTTTGGTCCCGGAATTCGATGAAAATTGATATTCTTACATTGTTTCCTGAGTTGTTTGCGTCACCGTTTGCTGCAAGTATTCTCGCTAAGGCGCAGACGCGTGGCCTATTGAGCGTAGAGTCGCATAACCTGCGAAATTGGGCCCAAGGGAAACATAAGATAACTGACGACACCCCATATGGTGGTGGCGACGGCATGGTGTTCAAGCCGGAGCCAATCGCCCGGGCATTGCAAGACCTCAGGGTGCAGCGACCGACGGCCCGGGTAGTGTTGATGACACCGCAAGGGCATACCTTTTCACAGCAGGACGCGCAGCGTCTGAGTTGTGAAAAGGGTTTGATTCTGGTTTGTGGTCGTTACGAGGGTGTTGATGAGAGGGTTCGATCTTTGGTTGACGAAGAACTCTCGATTGGTGATTTTATTCTGACTGGTGGTGAGCCGGCGGCAATGGTCGTAGTCGATGCCGTTGCCCGGTTGATCCCTGGTGTGCTCGGCAGCAGTGGTAGCGCTGCGGGTGATTCATTTTCGGATGGTTTACTGGAATATCCCCAGTACACTCGTCCGTCCGAGTTTGAAGGACAGGCTGTTCCCGATGTCCTTCTCTCCGGTAATCATGCTGCAATCGCCGACTGGCGTCGTTGTGAGCAGTTGCGAAGAACACTGGAGAGACGTCCGGACCTTTTGGATGGGGCCGCTCTCAGTGCTGATGACCGGAAATTTATTGCTAGTTTGATCAGGGAACGTGAGGGGCGCGGTGAATGAAGTTTAGTGCTTTGTATATTTCATAAATGGCACTAAGTTCTTTAGCTGTGGCTCTGTTGCATGCACCGGTGCTGGATCGGCGCGGTGACACGGTTTCGTCCGCTGTGACCAACCTCGATCTGCACGATATTGCGCGCAGCGCCAGAACCT
This sequence comes from uncultured Desulfuromonadaceae bacterium, assembly GCA_965370375.1. Classification (GTDB taxonomy): domain Bacteria; phylum Desulfobacterota; class Desulfuromonadia; order Desulfuromonadales; family UBA2294; genus Kmv16. Next base: position 2,135 of record CBDUUF010000088.1, on the reverse strand, counting down.
TTGGACTGGGGCGATTCTATGTGGTGACACCGCTCGCCGAACAACAACGGCTGGTGTCGCGATTGCTTGAACACTGGCTTCAAGGACACGGCGCCGGGTATAACCCGAAGCGTAAACAGGCACTGGAGTTGATCAAAGTCTGTGCAACAGTCGACGAAGCTCTTGCCGACTGGCATCGAGAGCAAAGTAGTGAACCGTTACCGATTTTGACTGGGGCGGCCAGACAAGGCGATCTGTCATTTGCTGACTTGCGCAACAAAGTTCAGCAACAACCGGCCATGCTATTGCTTGGTACCGGTTGGGGCTTAGCTCCAGAATTGTTTAATCGTGGATGGCCTGTCTTGGATAGCATCCAGGGTGCGGAAGAATATAACCATCTTCCTGTTCGTGCAGCTGCGGCGATTATGTTTGATCGCTTGGCGCAGGACAGGTAGTGAAATAAACTTTTTTACGTTAATTTTTAACAAATAATTACACGGAACAGACCGACCGGTGTCAAGCCGGCCGCGAGGAGGAAAACATGAATATCGTTGATCGTATCGGCATGGAGCAGATGAAGAAGAGTATCCCGGCTTTTAAGGCGGGTGATACCCTGCGTGTCCATGTCCGGATCATTGAAGGTGACAAAGAGCGTGTCCAGGTGTATCAGGGTGTCTGCATTAAACGCGTTAACCGCGGTGTCGGCTCCAGCTTCACAGTACGCAAAATTTCCAACGGCTTTGGCGTTGAGCGTATTTTTCCGCTCCACTCTCCGTCTGTTGATAAGATTGAGGTTGTCTCTGTCGGTCAAGTGCGCCGCGCCAAGCTCTACTACTTGCGTAAACTGCAAGGTAAGGCTGCCCGGATTCGCGAGAAGCGTCAGCATTAGCACCTTGGATGGGGTTTCGGTTTTCCGGAATCCCATCTTTTTTTAAGCATAGATTTCCAGTATCCCCATCTGAGATGGCCAAGCTAAAATTTCGTACTACAAGGCGTGACGGTTTTTCAGGGTTGAAGGCATACATCGGTATGTCGAAGTCCTGAAAAATGGTGGCAACGCAGTAGCGCGGAATGATTGCGTCGTCATCAATGGAGTTGATGTGGCCGACAGTCTCTTTCCTGAAGAAGAGATCGACACCCTGTTTTTTGAGCGGGCGGCACATCGGTGTGGTTATAAATCTGTCGCCGGAATCGATGAAGCCGGCCGCGGACCGTTGGCTGGTCCGGTTGTGGCTGCTGCTGTAATTCTCCCTTCCGAGTTTAACCTCCCCGGATTAACTGATTCCAAACGACTTACTGCTCGTCAGCGTGAAGTTCTGTATCCGCTGATTCGTAGTCAGGCGGTGGCGGTCGGTATCGGTCTGGCTTCGGCCGCTGATGTTGATAGTATCAATATCCTGCAGGCGACCTTAAGAAGTATGCAGCAGGCGGTTGCCCGTTTGAATTACGCAGCCGATTACCTGTTGATTGATGGTATTTCGCGCATTCAGACAATCCTCCCTCAAGAAACCCTGAAAAAGGGTGACTCCAGGTCTCTTTCCATTTCCGCAGCATCGGTCATAGCCAAGGTAGTTCGTGACCGGATCATGCAGGCCTACGATAAGCATTATCCTGAATATGGTTTTGCCGGTCACAAAGGCTACGGCAGCGCCGCGCACATGCAGGCGATTGCTCGTTGTGGCCCATCCCCGTTGCATCGCAAAACCTTTAGTGGCGTCAAAGAGTATCTGTAAATGATTTTCTATTTAGCCATCTCTAGCTTTTTTGCAGGTGCATTATGACTGAGGAGCGACTGAAACTTGGCGCTTGGGGCGAAGAGCAGGCCGTGCAATTCTTGCGTCGCCAAGGCGTTAAAATCCTGCACCGGAACTACCGGACACCGGTCGGTGAAATCGACATCATCGCCCGGCATGGGAAAACGCTGTTGTTTGTTGAGGTTAAAACCCGCAGTAGTACAGTTTGCGGAGTGCCGGCCGAAGCTGTTGGTAAGACCAAGCAGCGGCAGATTATTCGGACAGCTGAGTGGTTTATGCTGCAAAAGAAGTCGCCACAACTACAGCCACGTTTTGATGTCATAAGTATTCTGCTGACCGGGGATCAAGTCGACATCGAACACATAGTAGACGCGTTTGGTGTCTGATCCCGTGGATCCCAAA
>CBDUUF010000087.1:0-6344 GCA_965370375.1 uncultured Desulfuromonadaceae bacterium | reverse complement strand
GTGATGATGTATTGGGTAGCAAGCTTGCAACCCGTGGCCATGTCGGTGAGGCATATTACATTTTTGATGTAAATCCGAACATGTTCATCCGTCTAGCTGGTCTCTACTATGATTATGAGTATAGTGGCAGTGGTTCCGTTGTTGGTCAGCCGCATAAGGTTGATGCTGTGCCAGCGGGTTCGACTCATTCTTTCTTCCCGGTAGTTGACACGGCCATTGACGCCAACGTTTCGGTAACCGTCAAGTTCTAAGAGCAGTTTATGTGCAATACCTGAAGGGGAGAGGGCAACCTCTCCCCTTTAATTGGCTCACATATATTCAATTATTCATATATTCATTATAAATCTCTAACAAAGGAGATAGCCGTGTCTCGCCTGATAGACAAAAAAGTAAGTAGACGGCGCTTTCTGGGACTCTCATCCTGTACTCTGGCCGCCGCAGTGGTCGGATCACAGGTTAAGGTTCTGCGCGCCCTGGCCTCCAGTGGCGACATTTCTGCCCCGGTAGTGGGAGATGAGAAAAACATCTTCACCACCTGCGGCATGTGTGTCAACAAGTGTGGCGTCATCGCCCGGGTTAAAGACGGAGTGATTAAGAAGCTCGACCCGAACCCGAATTTCATCAAAAGCCGGGCTATGCTCTGTGCCCGTGGCAACGCCGGCGTAAAAGTTGTCTACGATCCGGACCGCCTGAAGTACCCGCTGATTCGCACCGGCGCCCGTGGTGAGGGTAAATTCCGCCGCGCCAGCTGGGAAGAGGCGCTCGATATGGTCGCCAAGAATATGAACGAGATTGCCGAAAAGCACACCCGTGCCGGCATCATGTTCGCCTCGACCGAAGGAACCTACCAGGACCACTTCTTTAATCAGCTGGCCGAGTGTTTTGGCAGTCCGAATACAGTTCGCCACCCGACCCTCTGCCTGTCATCGAATATTCAGGGTTTCAGTGCCACCTTCGGCACCAACCCGACGCCGGATGTGTTGAACGCTGATTACATCATCATGAGCGGTGCCAACCGTTCCGAGGCGCTGATCACACCAGATTCGATCGACATGCTCAAAGGCGAGGGCGGTCGGCGTAAGCTGATTTATCTCGACCCCCGTTTCACCAAGACAGCCGCCAAGGCCGACAAGTGGTTCCCGATCAAGCCCGGCACCGATATGGCCTTCATTCTGGCGATGATCAATGTCATCGTCACCGAAGAGTTGTACGAGCCGGAGTATGTCAATAAGAACACCGTCGGTTTCGACAAGCTGATTCCGCACATCCAGAAGTACACGCCGGAGTGGGCTGAAGGCGAGACTGAAATCGCTGCGTCAGCAATTCGGCGGGTGGCGCGTGAGTTCGCCATGGCTGCACCAAAATCGGTTTACTACCAGGGGCGTCGTTCGTCGTTCATGGTCAACGATACCCAAATGCGCCGGGCGATGGCGATTCTAAATAGCATCGTCGGCAACTGGGATGTCGAAGGCGGGATGGTGCCGAACAGCAAGATCAAGCTGGCCAAGCACGATTACCTGGCTCCCTGGTATGACGATATTCCTGATCGGATCGATTACGGCAGTGTGCCGTTTTTGTCGGAGAAGGATGGTTCATGGCCGGTGATGCAGGATCGGGTACTAAAAGCTGATCCTTATCCGGTTAAAGGGATGATGGTCTACAAACAGAATGTGCTGGCTTCGGTCCCGGACCGGGCCAAGACGCTGCGAATGATGGCTCAGATGGATTTCATCTGCACCATCGATATCACCATGAGTGATACTGCCTGGTATTCCGATGTGGTGTTACCGGAAGCGACTTATCTGGAGCGTCTCGATCCGATCGAGTCGCTGGCCGGAATCCTGCCGGTGGTTGTCATGCGTCAACCTGCTATCGATGCAATGTTCGAAAGCAAGCCGAACCTCTGGATTATGAAAGAACTGGCAACACGCTTAGGTGAGGAAGTTGCCGAGCAATTTGATTTCACCATGGAAGAGTATATTCACCATCAAGTGAAAGATAATCCGAAGATTCTCAAAGCGTTGCAGGAAGAGGGCGTTTACTACGAGAAAACCACGCCGACCTACGGCAAGACGCTAAATAAAGATCTAAAAACGGTCAGCGGCAAGATCGAGATCTTCTCACAGCGTTATGCGGACAAGGGTCTCGACCCAATGCCGGTTTACACGTCTCCGAAAAAAATTCCCGCAGACAAGTTCCGTCTGCTGGTTGGCCGGCACGCGATCTTTACCCACGGTACAACCGCCAACAATGCCTACCTGCATGAAATCATGCCTGAGAATACCCTCTGGTTGAACACCAGATCAGCCGCAAACAGAGGGTTGAAAGACGGCATGATGGTTAGAGTCAAGAGTCCGGTTGGTGAAGAGACCTTGCGTCTTGAAGTGACCGATAAAATTCGTCCCGACAGTGTCTACATGGCGCATGGTTTCGGTGTCCTTTCCAAGGGCTTGAGCAATATCTACGGCAAAGGTGGCTGTGATGCGGCTCTGATTGAAACCAAGTATTGCCCGATTTCGGGTAACGCGGCCCTGCATGAGACGCTTGTTGAAGTCTTTCCGGCCTGATAGGAGAAGTTGATTATGAAGAACAAACGATTTGCCATCGTCCTTGACACGCGCCGGTGTATTGACTGTAAAGCCTGCACGGTTGCTTGCAAGACCGAAAATGATGTTCCGCTCGGAAAAGAAAACTATCGCAATTGGGTCGGAGCTGATCCGCTGCGTGGCACTTATCCGAATCTCGGAGAAAGCTATACTCCGAGTCAATGCCAGCACTGTTCCAACCCGCCATGTGCTCATGTCTGTCCGACCAGCGCAACTACTGTTTCGCCGGACGGAGTCGTGCATGTTATTGATCACAAGTGCATCGGTTGTAAATATTGTATGACGGCTTGTCCCTACAATGCGCGTTATTACAATGAAGTGATCGAGGCGGTCGACAAGTGCACCTTCTGTACGCAGCGTATCTATGTAGGGCGTATTCCGGCCTGCGTTGAGACCTGTCCGACCAAAGTGCGCGTGTTCGGCGATCTGAATGACCCGAACAGTGAAGTGTCGATCCTTCTGGCCGAGAATCCGTCGCGGGTTCTCAAACCATCCCAGGGGACCAAGCCGAATCTGTATTATCTGAGCTAGGAGGCCGACGGACTGGCACAATCAAGTCCGACAGGCACCTAAAGGAGAAATAAAATGACTGAACTTTTGAAAAAACGTCCGCCGCTCTGGCTCTGGCTCGGAATTCTGAGTATCGGAGTGGTGGCTGGCTTTGCCGGCGTGATCAATGTCCTGATCAATGGCCATGCCCAAGTCTATAATGTGTCCCGTGAGGTTCCCTGGGGCATTCTGATTGCGACTTACGTATTTCTGGTCGTCTCCAGTACCGGCCTCTGTCTGATCTCAAGCCTCGGCCATGTTTTTGGCATCAAGAAGTTTGAGTTCATCGGCAAGCGGGCCATTCTGCTGGCTATTTTGACCCTGCTATTCGGCTTCGGGGCCATCGGCATGGAATTAAATCATCCGATCCGGATGGGTATCTATGTCATGCTGAGTCCGAATTTTTCGTCTGCCATCTGGTGGATGGGTACGCTGTACGGGATCTATCTTGTCCTATTGTGCGGGGAATTGTACTTCCTGATGAAGGGGATGAATAAGGGTGCTTTTGCGATGGGTGTACTCGGCTTTATTGCCGCAGTCTCTGCTCACTCCAATCTCGGCGCGGTTTTCGGCCTGCTCGAAGCCCGACCGTTCTGGCACGGCTCGTTTTTGCCGATCTACTTCATTATCTCGGCACTCGCTTCCGGTGGGGCTATTGTCAGTATGATTGTCTATTTCAATCATAAAGAGACCGGTACAGCGATGCCGCAAGAGCTCCAGCCGTTCTTTGATACTCTCGGTCGGCTGCAGGCCCTGTTCATGTTGACGCTGCTTTTCTTTGTCATCTGGAAGATCATCCCGGGTCTGTACGGCCATCCGCCGGAGAAATTTGAAGCGACTATGGCTGTAATTAATGGTCCGTTGTCATTCAACTTCTGGTTTTTTGAGGTGCTGATCGGTATGTTGATTCCGATAGCATTACTCCTCAACAGCAAGACCAGGACACCGGGCGGCGTAATGACCGCCGGTATGTTTGCAACCTTCGGTATCTTCTTCATGCGTTATGACCTGGTTATCGCCGGTCAGCTCGTCAGTATGCGTCGTGGTACCGCAGATCTGGTTGATGGCTTGTTGCAGTATTCGCCATCAATAACCGAGCTGGCAATTGTTGCCGGTGCGATTTCCGGTTGTTTGATGATGTATACTTTGGCCGAGAGGTATCTGCCGTTGGATTCCGAAGAACACTGAATCAAGGCTCCAATAAAGTTCAGCCTCCATGCGGGTCGGCGATGTTTGCCGGCCCGCATTTTTTATCTAGACAGGTGTCGTAAATTCAGGTGTATTCTTCCTGGAGTAAAACTTTCGGGTTAAATCCGAGCCGTACAGCGCCCCAGTGCTGATCTTTTACATAGATAGGGAGCGAGAGATCACTTAACACTTCTCCGGTATCACGGGCATAAGTCTGTAGCAGGAAAGGGTTGGTGTTGCGGGCACTGCGAATGCCGGTAGGGTCATCAAAAATACGCTTGTCACGGCTGTGCAGCAGGTCGGTTGCGTAGTCACCAGTGATCGCATGTGAGAAACATTTATTATGGGTGCCGGCGTAACCGTTAACATCGACACAGAGGCAATAGAGGCTACCATTCAGTTCAGCAACCATCCGATCGTACAGAGGTTGTATTTCCTTCTCAAAAACTGCGTCGTAATCAGTGTTGTACTTGACCGGGTTAGTCCCCGGAATCGGTTGATAGTTGCGGTCGAATATGTTGATGCGACGTTGTGCAAGCATATCTTCGAATCGCTCCTGAACCTGATCCCTGAAGTCAGCTGCGGAACCGATCAGGTGCTCCAGATAACCTTCTCCGGTTTTGAAGCGCGCCAGGAGCTCCTGCATTTTTTCCGTTTCAGATTTCAGGTCATTTGAACAGTCGGCAGAATCAGCCATCATGATGGTGACTTCACGGTTTAACTCCGTAATAGTCGACATTTTTTCGTGTACCATCTGACTCGCCGCTTTGACCTGGCCAATAGCGGTTGTCACTTCTTCAATCTGGCCTGAGCTGATCTCGAAATTTGCGATCATTTCCTCAAAATGCCGACAGGTAGAATTGAGTGCATCGCGACTGGCGGTAGTTGTTTCCCGTAAAACATCGGCTTCAGAAGATGAGTCTTTGATGTTGTTAAGAATTATGCCGATCCGCTCTGATATCCTGTCATTCGCTTCGCCGACCTGTTCTGAAAGTTTACGAATCTCCTGGGCGACGACGGCAAAACCTTTGCCGGTCTCGCCAGCCCGGGCGGCTTCAATCGAAGCGTTAAGGGAGAGCAGATTGGTCCGATGCGATATCATTTTGATCAGGTCGACCAGGCTTTTGATGTCCTGAGAGCCGGTATTCATATCATTCAGGCTTTCAGCAAATTTGGTGACCTTTTCACTCATTTGATTTACATCGTCACGGGTCTGGATTAATTCACTGATATTCCCCTTTGCCGTTACCAGATTGTTGGTAGTTGACTGGAAGATGTTACTGACATTATTGGAGGCATCATTCAGAGCTTGTAGTGAGTCGCGGGTGTTGGTGAAGATTTCCTCTGACAGATTATTTTGTTGTTCGGCATGCTTGGCCGAGATGGAAACCTTGCTCGCCACGATGGCTGAATTGACAGCGATATTGACCCCTTGCTGTCGGAGTGTAAGAAATACATTTCTCAGCATAGCCAGGAAGGTGTTGTAGTTTTCAGTTAATTGTCTGAATTCATCGTGCGAGATGGCCGGTACTTCGACCGAGAGGTCGCCCTTGGCCCAATCCAGATTGGCAAATATGTTGAATAGCATTTTTACCGGGCGAACAATAAGATGGCGCAGAAAAAAGATCAGGCAGAAAAAGGCTACAGCACCGAAAAGATGCAGGGTGATCATCTTCTGCATGGAAAGAGCTGATGCTGCGGCAACACTCGCCGCAAGCTCCGGTGTGCCGTCAGCAGCAACCAGCTGGTTGATCGTCTGATGGTGTTCGTGGGTGATAAAAATAGAAATTGAAAAAATCAGGGCCAGGAGCAGGAAGTTGCCGGCCAGTTTGCGGGTCAGGGTATAAAAGAAGGTTTTTTCAAGCCAAGTGTAGACTGCTTTGATCAGAGTAATCATTGTCTTACCTCAAAAGTTTTACGATGCTCCCTCCGGAAGCTCTACAGTAGAACAGTGTTCCATTAAATTCCAGAAGGATTTTATTAATGATTTCATATTATTGT
>CBDUUF010000086.1:0-6370 GCA_965370375.1 uncultured Desulfuromonadaceae bacterium | reverse complement strand
TTGAAAAGTCGAGAAAGGTTCGAACTGCGGGCGTAATTACTTTTCCGGATTGATTCTTTTGGAGGCAACCATGCGCTACCCGGCTTTCATGTTAACTATATTGCTGCTACTTCTACCTGTCTCAGCCTTTACTCAACCGAGTCTGATTGAAGATGTCTCCCGCACCTACGCCGCAGCTCAGCCAAAGCTGGAATCGTATCAGGTTGAGTTGAAAACAGATAAAATCAAAGAGATGATCGCCCGGATGACCGCCAGTATGCCGACAGATATGCCGCGACCGGGTGAACCGAAATTGGTCAAATACTGGCACCGCGATATGGGTTCGACCGTCCGGGCTCAAGGGTCGGTGATGCCGAACATGCAGCAGATGGTCAATCGTTTCTCACAACATTTTGCTGTCGACCTCGACCGGTTTTTCTTCCCAACGGATCAGATCAACCGACGCTCAGTACTAATAAAGCAGGCCGAGGTGAAAAGCGCCGACACCCAGATCGGCAGCGAAACCCTGCACAATATTGAGTTACGGTTCAAACAACCGGCCAAGGTCGCCGGAGCGTTTTACGGCAACGGCCTCGACCTGCCGCAGGCTGGCATTACCCGTCTCGAATTTGAAATTGACCCGAAAAAAATGTTGCTCCGGCAAATGATCATCGAATCAACCGGCAAACCGCAACTGACAGTAGTGATCCGCCACGCTGCATTTAATGGCGAGGAGTTCCCGGTCGACCTGCGCATAACCTCACCGGACGGCGAGATCGATGAGCATTTCGTGACAACCATGGGTGAGATCGCTGATTTCTACTTGCCGGTCAAACAAGTGCGCAATACGCGTCGCCAGGGGGTTGATGAGGAAATGCAGATTGAATTCTTGAATTATAAAATTGAAACAACAAAATAATTACTCATCCGGAAACGGCATTTAATGAAATTTCAGGAGCTATTGTGAATCCACTCTGGAATAATATTTTCCACAAAAAACTTGAGGAACAATCGATTGCCTACTTCCTCGGTTCGGTACCGATTTTCTCCGATCTCGGCAAGCGTGGCCGTCTGCAACTTGAATCGCTGATGCATCTGCGCACCTACAAAGCCGATGAAGTAATTTTCGCGGACGGCGATCCTGGCTCAGGCATGTATGTGATTCGCAGCGGCGCCGTGCAGATTTTCAATCGTTCAGCCAAGAATGGCGATATTGAATTGGCCCGCCTCGGACAAAAAGAATTTTTCGGTGAAACCACTCTGGCCGCACCATCAAAACGGACCGCTTCAGCCAGAGCGCTGGAGCCGACGGTTCTGATCGGGCTATTCCGGGCCGACATCAATGAACTGGCAAAAAGAAACCCGGCGATCGCCTACAAGATCATGCTCAGCTTAAGCCGGGCCATCAGTGAACGCCTGCATTTTGCCGATCGTATTATGAACGATTTACGCCAACAACATCCTGACGTTTTCACCGGGGAGTCAGCCTAGTGGGCAACAACTCAACTCAAGGCAAGCGGCAGGTTGATCGGACCCAGATGATCCTGCTCTATTTCGTTCTGACCGCAGGATTGGCTACCGGGCTAGCTATCTACAGTTCGGCAACCACGCTGATCGCTCTGGTCCGCACCGCCTCGGTGGTACTGTTTCTCCCGCTGTTGCTTTCGCTGGTTCTGACCTTTTTGCTCGAACCGGTCGTCAGCTTTTTCGAACGTAAAATCAACAACCGCATCAGCAGTATCTTTTTCGTCTACATCCTGTTCGCCATGCTGGTCTACCTGCTGATGCAACTGGTAATTCCCCACTGGCAAGGCGCCTGGAATTCCCTGCAGGCCGACCTGCCCCGCTACATCAAAGGGATGACCAACTATATCCGTGAATTTGGCCTGAAAATCGAAGAACAGGCACCGTTTATCGACACCGCTAACCTGGTCGAGCGCGGCCGGGCCTTTGGTCACGATATCATTAACGCCGTCATCGTCAACACCCCGCAATCAGCCTTGCGCCTCGGCGGACTATTCCTGATCGTACCGTTGTTCACCTTCTTTTTTCTGCGTGACGGTGGCCGCATCCTGCGCAGCTGCATCTCACTGGCGCCGAACCGCACCTTCGAGATGGTTCACGACCTGAGCTACCTGATCACCCGGCAGCTGTCACACTTCATCAGGGGACGGATCATCGAGGCGACCATCATCGGCATCGTAATCTTTGTCGGTCTCTCCTTTACCGATATTCGCTACGCCGGTTTTCTCGCTATTTTTGCCGGGGTCACCAACCTGATTCCGTATATCGGTCCGCTTATCGGTATGGTTCCCGGAATACTCATCGCTCTGGTCGACCTCGGGGTTGGTGGACAGTTCTGGTGGATCGTCATTGTTTACTTCATCATCGCTCAGGTGATTGTCGACAACTTCATCCTGATTCCAATCCTCATTTCCCGCTATTCAAACCTGCACCCGCTCTGGGTCATCATCGCCATTGTACTCGGCGGCAAGCTGTACGGCATTATCGGCATGGTTATCGGTGTCCCGATCGCCAGCACCATCAAGATCTGTTTCGTCGAAATACGTCAATACCGGCGCACCTTCTCGCTGACCGATAATTTGCCGGAACCGGACTCCTGACTTTCAGCACTATCTTTGCTTGAGACAAAACCAGGCACACCAGCATTAAAAAAGGGGTGTCAAGCGACACCCCTTTTTCAGCTTCATATTCGAAATTATTTACAAACAACCCCAACCTCTTTTTGGTTATCGGTTTTATCTTCTTCAAACACTCTACTGTTAGTTTCAATTTGCGCTCTGATCTTCGCCGAATCGATCACCTTGAGGCCTGTATTGTAAACCGCCTCGCCGCCAGCCGGACTCAGAGTCTTTTTGTAATCGAAAAAGCGGATATCGACCTCGCCCCACAATTCGCCGTTCTTGAACAGCTTCAATACCGGCATATGTTTCTTCCAGAAATAGAGCGGTAGAGTACCCGCCCCACTGTTTTTCAATGTGACTATAGCTTTACAGCGCGCATCGAGACTAATGTCGGTAATAACCAGATTCGGCAACGGGCCTTCGCCCGGCCGGTGAACTATTTCACCGGCAACGGGAAAATCGATCTGCACCTCACCGATCGCCGCTTTGTCGTGACTGTAGTTGGTCAGTGACAGATAATACTCACGGCCGGCTGCCAGCTCTGCAGTGTCAACTTCGTACTGCAGGCGCAGACCATGTGTCCGCGGGCTGTAGTATTTTGATTTCAGAACATAACGCTTATTCTTCTGATGCAGGCTGACCAGAACCGTCTTCTCACTTTGTACCCCGGCGAATTTCAATGTAACCGAGGCGATGATAACACCAGGTTTGCTGATGAGAATCGGTATCTTCAGGGTGTAAGGTGCGCCGTCGATCGGCGGCAGGGAAAATTCCTGCGTCTGCTGCTGCGCCTGTACTTCAGAAAGAAGCGTCAAAACAAGGACGAAAGACAAGCAACCGCATATCAACCATCTTGATTTGGATACCATCTGTTTTTCCTGAACGACGCTATGCAGCATAGGCATAAGCGTAACATATAGAGCAACCGTATATCCTTGAAAAAAACAGGCTCAAACTCGGGAGACAAACCGCCCGTCACGGGTATCGACCTTGATCTTGACTCCCGGCTCAAGGTAGGAAGGGACCTGAATAACCAGGCCGGTCTCCAGGGTAGCCTCTTTAGTCTGGGCCTGGGCGGTGGCGTTCTTGATCGCCGGTGCGGTATCAGCCACGAGCAATTCAACGTTCATCGGTGGCTCAATAGAAACCGGACGACTCTCAAACAGACCGAGGATCACTTCGGTGCCATCGATCAGGTAGCCCTTGGCCGGGCCAAAAACTTCAGAGCTTATTTCGTACTGTTCGTAATTTTCCAGATCCATAAAAATACCGTTGTCGCCGTCGGCATATAGGAATTGGCTTTTGCGTTTTTCAAAATCAGCCTCGAGTACCCGCTCTCCAGCTTTGAACGCTTTTTCCAGCACATTGCCGGTGAACATATTCCGGTAACGGGTCTTGATCAAGGTCTGGCCGCCACGGGCTGACGGACTCTGGCTGCTGATTTCGAGAACCAGACAAGGGGCGTTGTCGAGCAGAATAACCTGGCCGCGTTTCAAATCGTTGGATGTCATATCATGCTCTCCTTTTAAGACAAATATTGCGGGCGTACTTTAGCACGGAAACGCTGTAGCCAAAAGGGTTTTAGCTCATTTTTAATGTGACAATAGTTAAAGCTTCGTGTATAAGGGAGCACTGTCGTATAGCGACGTAAAATATCACGTACCGAGGAGTTGTCTCATGGTTTACAATTGTGCCGACCTGAAAAAAGGCTTGAAAATATTGATCGATGGTGTCCCGCACGGCATCACCCAATTTGACTTTGTCAAACCTGGCAAAGGGCAAGCGCTGTACAAATGCCGACTGCGCAACATGATGAACGGCTCCCAGTTCGATCGCACCTTCAGATCCGGCGATTCATTTGAATCGGCCCCTCTCGACTCGCGCAACATGCAGTACCTCTATAAGGACGATAGCGGTTACGTCTTCATGGACAGCAAAACGTTCGAGCAGGTCGCTATCGATGGTGACACCCTCGGTGACGACAAATATTTCCTGGTTGACAATATGGACGTCGAAATCCTGATGTTTGGTGAGATCGGCATCGGCGTCACCCTGCCAATCTTCGTCAATATGCGTGTCAGCCAATCGGATCCATGGGTCAAGGGCGATACCGCTTCCGGCAACAATAAACCGGCGACAATTGAAACCGGTTACACACTGCAGGTACCGAGCTTCGTCGAAGAGGGAACCCTGATTCAGATCGACACCCGCACCGGTGAGTATGTAACCCGCGTCAAGGAATAGAGCACGGTATGACCGAGCCAAACTGGGCCCTGGCCAGTAAACAGCGGAACCTGATTGCAAGGGCCCGGATCGTTCAAGCGATCCGGGCTTTCTTTGTTGCCCACGATTTTCTTGAGGTAGAGACCCCGCAGCGGATTCCGGCCAACGCACCGGAACTGCACATTGATCCGATACCGAGCGGCGACAATTGGTTGCAGACCTCACCGGAGCTGGCGATGAAACGCCTGCTGGCGGCCGGTTACGGCAACCTGTTTCAACTCTGTAAGGTCTGGCGCGACGGCGAACGGGGGCGCAAACACCTGCCTGAATTCAGCCTGCTTGAATGGTACCGGACCGACCATGACTACACCACCCTGATGACCGACTGTGAACATCTGCTCGTTGCTCTGGTTCCGGCTGGAACGATTGAGTATCAAAGTGCAAGCATCGACCTCACCCCGCCCTGGCCACGCCTGACGGTTGCGGCGGCGTTTGATCGCTTCGCCAGTTGCAGTCTCAGTGAGGCGCTTGCCACCGACCGCTTTGACGAGATCATAACCGGCGAGGTCGAACCACAGCTAGGTATAAATCCGCTATTTTTAACCGACTATCCGGCTGAATTGGCGGCGTTGTCCCGCCTGAAACCGAACGATCCGGACTACGCCGAACGCTTCGAACTCTATATCGGTGGACTGGAACTGGCCAACGCCTTCTCCGAATTGACCGACCATGATGAGCAGCGTAAACGCTTTGTAGCCGAGGAAACGACCCGGCGGGCTGCCGGCAAAACAGCCATCAGTCCACCGGAACCATTTTTAAATGAACTCGCCACTATGCCCGAAGCAGCCGGTATCGCTCTCGGGGTCGACCGGTTGATCATGTTGCTGACCGACAGCCCGAGCATCGATCAGGTCGTCGCCTTTACCCCGGAGCAACTCTGAGCGCAACTCCAGGCTGTTTACCGGGCGACCGCTACGCACAAAAAAAGCCCCACCATTTTGGCGGGGCTTTTTTCAATAAACAAAACGGTAAACTTACTTATTCTTTTTACTAGACTCAGACCCCTCAGCGTTGACCACAGCAGCAGACGCCCGTTTTTTGTTTTGCAGCGCCATCTGAATAAATCTCAGGGTACCGAGAACCGCAATAATGGTGAAGAAAAAGCCACGGAATTTCTCCGGTTCCTTCCCCTGGCTGAGCAGGATGACGTCTTCACTGACCGGCATATCCAATTCACGGGCCAGCTCGATCAGTTTGTCACGATTGCCGGATTCGATCAGACCGCCGACCAGCGTTCCGGTCACATTGTGCTGACCAAAGAACAAGTCACTGTTCTCGTCCCTAAATTCAGCGTGCTCTTCCATACTGTCAAATGAGAAATAATAGGTCTGCAGCAGCTTGATAATCTCTGGATCGCTCGATTCAAAAATCACATCAATTTCTGAATCCTTATCCGGCGTACTACGCAACGGGATCAGGAACGCTTCAAGCTCAATCGTTCCGGTGGTGGAGATCGCCTGCTC
>CBDUUF010000085.1:0-6386 GCA_965370375.1 uncultured Desulfuromonadaceae bacterium | reverse complement strand
TATGTTTCAATATGAAGAGCCTTTGTTCCGTCCGCCGAGTGAAGCCGCCAGTCTGATTTTCCAGATCACCATAGGTTGTTCACAAAACCATTGCACTTTCTGCGGCATGTATAAACATAAACAATTCCGAATCCGGTCGGTCGACGAAATAGTGGCTGAGATTGAATCGATTCCGGAGCATTATCGGGCCGGTATTCGCCGGGTGTTTCTGGCCGATGGCGACGCTCTGGTTTATCCGCAGGCTGGTTTGATTCAAATTCTTGACCACCTGGCCGTTACCTATCCGAATTTGACGCGGGTTGCCGCCTATGCTTCACCCAACAGCCTGACGACGAAAAGTGAATCGGAGTTGGCGCTGTTGCGCGAGAAGAAGCTGCGTATCCTGTATTTCGGTCTGGAGAGTGGTGATGATGCGACCCTGAAACTGGTTAACAAGGGGTACACCGCTGACGCGATGCTCGATCTCTGTCGTAAGGTGAAGTCTGCCGGGATAAAACTGTCGGTAACGGCGATTATGGGGCTGGCCGGACGCGAGCGAAGCGTTGAACATGCCGAGGGAACCGCGGCCTGGATAAACAGTCTGTCGCCGGAGTATTTTTCGTTACTGACCCTGTTCAGCCGACACAACCAGGCTTATTTTGAACAGGTGACAGCGCAGACCCGGGGTGAGATCCTTGAGGAAGCGCTGGTTATCATAAACAGACTGCAGCCGACCCGCACGATCCTGCGTTCTAATCATGCATCAAATTTTTTAAACCTGGCCGGTAGTTACCCGAAGGATCGCGAGCGGTTGATCGCTGATGTTGAATCGGCAATTGCGATGGCACGGCAACATCCGGAGTGGTACCATGCTATTCCGGATTACAGTGAAGCGTATTGATGGTTACTTCAGGCTTCCATCTATAAAGGCGTGATGTAGATCGGCCCGGGTCACAGTGGTCAAAGCATCATCAGTGACACCACTGCTGGTCTCTTTTTGTAAAAAAGCAGTGATTTTATCTGCGGAAACCGGCCGCAGAAAATTGAAGCCTTGAATTGCGTCACAGCCGTGGGTTTTGAGAAAAGCTTTCTGACGAGGTGTTTCGACCCCTTCAGCTACGACCTGCAGTCCAAGATTGTGGGCTGTGGCGATAATCGAGCGAATAATGGCGGTGTCACGCGAATCGTTGGTAATTTCACGGATTAGCGGATGGTCAATGTTGAGCCGGTCGACGGGGAGGTGGCGCAGTTGCGAGAGCGACGAAAAGCCGGAGCCGAAGCTGTCGATAGCGATATCAATACCGAGTTCTTTTACTTCAGACAACACCTCCTGGGCCCGCTCGAAATCGCTGCGGATGGCACCTTCGGTAACCTCAATCTGTAATCGCCCCGGATCGAGTTTGGTCTCGTTCAAAATCTCTCTTATTTTTGAAGCCAGATTCAACTGGAAGAGCTGTCTGCGTGAGAGATTTACTGAGACGCGAAGCTGGTTAAATCCGGCTTTTTCCCATGCTATGTTTTGCTGACAGGCTGTTTTCAGAACCCAATTGCCGATCGGGACAATCAGGCCGGTTTCTTCAGCAACTTCGAGAAACGCATTTGGCGGTAGCAAGCCCAGGGTTGGGTGCTGCCAGCGCAGCAACGCTTCTACACCGCAGATCCGGCCGGTTTGTAGATTGGTCTGATCCTGATAGACGAGCAAAAATTCGTTTCTATCTACCGCGCCACGCAATGAGTTTTGCATCTCCCTTCTCTGTACCAGTCGTTCATTCATCTCGTCCGAGAAAAACATATAGGCGTTGCGACCACGTTCCTTGGCCTGGTACATGGCGAGGTCGGCGTTGCGAATAAGCGCTTCGGCATTGTCGGCATCGTCCGGGAAGAAACTGATGCCGATACTGGTTGAGGTGTAAATCTCTCTTCCCTTGATCCTGAAGGGTCGGGAAATTGCGTGCAGAACCTTGTTGGCCAGATTGGTCACATCAGCAAAATTCTTTATATAAGGGAGCAGGATGATGAATTCATCACCACCCAGGCGGGCAACGGTGTCGGTTTTTCGTGTGCAGCCAGCTAACCGCTTGGCGACACTCTTGAGCAACGTATCGCCGGCGGCATGCCCGAGGCTGTCGTTGATGACTTTGAAGTGGTCAAGGTCGAGAAACATTACGGCAATGCTCTCATCCTGACGTTGCGCCCAGTCGAGAGCGTGCAGCAGTCTATCGTTCAGCATCAGTCGATTCGGTAACCCGGTAAGGTTGTCGAAATAAGCAAGCTTCTGCACCTCGCTTTCAGCTTCTTTCAGGTCTGTTATCGGTGCATGAGTAATAATCACATACGGTTCATTATCTTTACCGATAAGTCGGGTGCCGCGACTCAGAAACCATGCTTTGCGACCATCGCTGATAGAAAAAATCTCCATGGAAAATTCTTCCAGAGAGCCGGACAAGACCTCGCGTATCCCGAGTAGAAAATCTGCCCGTTGCTTTTTGCCTCTTTTAGCCAGTGATTCCAGAATTTCCAGGTAGTTTCCGCCTTTTAAAATGCGATCTGGCTGGCGGACATTACGTCGGGCAAATTCATTCCAGGCCCGATTGGTCGAGGTTATGGTGCCGTTGCGGTCAATAATGGCAATATGCTCCGGCAGGACATCAAGAATGTCATGTTCGGTTCCTGCTGGATGTGTTGGTGAATAGGTTTCAGACGGACGAATTGAATTCTGCCAGATTTGCAACACCATCGCCGTGCCCTCAACTTTACCTACCGGGTAATAGTGGACATCAAAAGTCAAGTCTCCAGGGTTTTCCCGTCTGACATCCTCTTTGGCTGTCAGCAGAACATCAGTCAGTGGGCAACTTAAGCAGGGTGTTTTACGGTCAAACAGGTGTTGATGGCACGGGTTGTTGCGTGGCAGGCCAAAATATTCAATATAGCAGCGATTTGCAAAGCGGATAATGTGGTCGGAATCGAGCAGGCAGACCGGTATCGGAAGATTGTCAAGCAATCGGACAATCGACTCGGAGTTAATCGGCAGTATGTTTTTGGAGAGTTCTACCATGAATCCCCTCCGGCTAAGATCTTGATCAATAATAAGGCAGAGCAGTAAAACATTTCAACTGTTCATATTCAGTTGAGTATACAACAGAGTTTGACGATTCGCAAAACAGAATGTAAGCGTTGGCTTTAAGTTAAAGTTTTTACCAGGCAGATCCCATAGTGATATAGACTGCCGATTCTTCCTGGCTCTTCGCAACATCGATACCGACGCGCAGGTGAAACAGGCGGGCAAGCAGATAGCGAAATCCAGCTCCGACAGCCGGATGGGTCTTGCTTTTAACCAGTTCATTCACAGTGTAGGTCGCGGTGCGACCGGCTCCGGCAAAGCCGACCAGACTCCAGCGGGGTGTGAAGTCCCAACGGAGTTCTGCCTCCGCAGTCACAGCATGATCTCCCTGATAACGTGTTGCAGAAATGCCGCGCAGCCTGATCGCCGGCAACATATAGAAGGGGGTGTCATCGCTGCTGAAATCGCCATCCAGCCGCAACCCGAGGGTCCAATTTGAACGGATTGGCAGCCAGGTGCGAAAATGGGTCAAGAGCATGTTGAAGTTGTTGTCACTGCCGAAGGCCTCTCTATAGAATGAAGCCTCGATAATTATATTGGTGCCGGTATCAGGCGTAAACATCGAGTTGCGGCTGTCAAATTTGGCCACGAGGCCGATTCCGGATGAGCGGATTGTTACGCTTTGTGGAATGACAGGAATGTTGATAGCGGAGTCAAGGCTGACGACGAATTTAGTATGTTTATAGTTGCCGCCAAGAAAGAAATCACTATCGCCGATCCTCGATATTAATTCCTGAAGAAAATAATGTCCCTTCAGTTCGTAGGAGACGGAGTCGACTGGCAGAAAGTCGCCGACACCGTAAAAATCGAGGTTCATTGCCGGCAGCATCAGGGCACCGGTGTAACGCAGTTGATCATGTTTCCAGACGCCAAAGTGAAAAACTCCGCCAGCTCTGGAGCCGTTTTCAGTCGCCATACCGAACAGACCGGTCAGACTCGGCGGCGCCAGTCGGACTTGCTTGCCTTCTGCGTTGAGTTGTTTCATTTGTTCGGCGCGGTTTTGAATCGAATCATGAAAGAACACCAGACCTAACGCCGCGCCGAAGCCGACGGCCGGTTCGGTAATGATTGAGACGACCGGCAGGAAGCCCTTGGTCGTCGCCAGAAACGCTGAGGCGTCCAGTTGTCCATCTTCTGGATCAGTCAGCAGCTCCGACAAAGTTGGTTTGGTTTGTTCTGCAGCAGGGTTTGTCTCTTCAGCAAAGGCTGACTGAGGGTGCAGGGCAATCATGCATAGCAGCAGGCCGGCAAGGAGACAGAGCGTTGGTTTAAGAAAGAAAGATATTTGATAGCGCTGCATGGGTGTTTACACGTCCTTTTTGTGGGATTTATAATACCGATTTAAGGATCATGAAACCAGCGATGCCGGAGAACAGTGATCCGAAAATAATCCCGAGCGATACCGGAGGTAGGATCGCTCCGGCTGTTTACGATCGTGCATCGGGATGAATGCGGCGAGTATCACTCCGGCCAATGTAGCGTGGACACCTGACTTGAGCACCGCTACTCAGAGAATAGTGCCGACCAGAATGATACCGCTGGCAGCTTCGAGTTTCAGGAATTGCTTGGTCGATGAAAGCATTGTTGTCTTATGGACTCGCCAAGCGTAGTTAGCAATAGTAGAAAACAAAGTTCATCTTCACCTTCTGATATGCCAGCCACGTTGTTGTAGCATCGCCAGTTGTCGGTCGTGTAAGCGGGAGAGCAGGGTCAGCGCAGCGATTGCACCGACCAGGGCAAAGGCCATGTCTGATTGAGTGTCCCACACGTACCCCTGGGTGCCGAGAAATGATTCTGCCGCTTCATCAGACATCAGGGCCACCCACCATTCGATCAGTTCGTAGAAAGCACTGATAGCCAGACAAATGCAGATGATAATGAAATTCAACCAGCCGCGACCGGAGACGACCTGTTTGCGGATCAGGACTTCGCGGGTGACCAGCGCCGGGATAAAGCCTTGGGCCAGATGGCCAAGTTTGTCATAATTGTTGCGGGTAGAACCGATAAGGTCGCCGATAGTGTCGAATAATGGGACTTCGGCATAAGTGTAATGTCCACCGATCATCAGGATGACTGCGTGCACCAGAATCAGCTGGTAGGCAAGTGGCGTCAGCCGGAATGACTTGCGTGTTAATATCAGCAGGACGAGGGCGATCAATGCCGGTAAAACCTCAAGCAACCAAGTGTAGGTGTCTTTTGGATTGATGCCGGACCAGATTAAAATGGCGAGAAATATGCTGAGCCAGAGGATTGGTCGCATCTGTTGCTCTCCAGGCAGTCTGATGTTAAATAAACAGGGACGGTTGTGTCATTGCCGCTGATTATATCACAGTCAGATTGACATGCTGTCGATTCCCGGTTTATGGTGCGATTCGATTATTCAAGAGGAAAATATTATGGCTGAGAGACCGCGCGGCAAGAGTTCCGCCCGAGCAAAACAGAAAGAGACACAACCGGCTGAAGAGATTGTCATCGAGTCGCTCGATGATGATGGCATCGGCTGTGCCCGTTATCGGGGGAAACCGCTGCTGATCCCGGGTGCCTTTGTCGGCGAGACAGTCCGTTATCAACTCGAATACAAAGGGCAGCATCGCAGTGGCGGACGTCTGCTCCGGGTCATCTCGCGGGCACCGGAACGGATCAAATCACCCTGTCAGATTGAGCATACCTGTCTTGGCTGTCCGTTGATTTCCATGCAGTACAGTGCACAATTGCAGCTCAAACTGAAAAAAGTTCAGTCGGCTTTTGCCCGCTTTGACAGTCTGAAAAATATTCAGTCGGAGCCGGTTATGGCGGCTGAGCAACAACTCGGCTACCGGACCAATGCCAAACTGCCGATCGCCAAGGAGCAGGGGAACGTGCGGATTGGTCTTTACCGGCGCGGTACGCATGACGTGGTCGACCTCAAGGATTGTGTTTTACACCATCCATTGATCAACAAGATCATAGCGGTGGTTAAGGATGAAATTGAGCGTCAGGGCATCTGGGTTTATGACCCGCGTCGTCGGCGCGGGTTGTTGCGCTATCTGCTGGTGCGGATTGCACCGCACAGCAATGAAGCTTTGGTGACCTTGGTTGCCAACGAACGGGATTATCGGCAGACGACGCATCTGGCCAAGTGGTTGGTCAAGAAGGTACCGGAAGTTGTTTCGGTGCAGCTGAACGTGAATGCCAGCGAAGGGAATGTAATCCTTGGCCGGCAGACACACAAACTGCTCGGTCACCCCACTTTGCGCGACCGAATCGGCGACACGCGCCTGGCGATTTCGCCGGCTTCTTTTTTTCA
>CBDUUF010000084.1:0-6532 GCA_965370375.1 uncultured Desulfuromonadaceae bacterium | reverse complement strand
CAGAAACACACGAGAGTGTTGGTGACCGGGCGACCGATGCCTTGCGTCTCGACGCCACTGAGGTTAAAGCTAAAGTGATCGGGGAGGGCGGGAACTTAGGCTTAACTCAGCTGGGTCGCATCGAATATGCTTTGTCCGGTGGCCGCATAAATACTGATGCAATCGACAATTCGGCCGGAGTTGACTGCTCTGACCATGAAGTAAACCTGAAGATATTGATGCGCCACCTGATAGAAGCCGGTGTGGTCAAGTCACTAGCCGAGCGGGATAAGCTGTTGCTCAGTGTCACCGATGATGTTTGTAATGATGTCTTGGCTAATAATAGTTCACAAACCCTCTGCCTGGCCCTTGATTCGATCGCTTGTAACGGGGATGCGGACCCCTTCCAGTTCCTGTCTGATCGCCTGGTGCGCGCCGGTCTGCTTGATCGCCGTGGTGAGTTCCTGCCGTCAGGTCGAGATCTTCGTAATCGTCCTGGCTCGACTCTGGTTAATCCGGAACTGGCGATCCTGCTGGCCTATAGCAAAATGCACCTGTTTCAGGCGTTGTTAAGTAGTGATCTGCCTGATGCAGCTGGCGCTGAGGTGTATTTGCGTAACTATTTCCCAAAAATGATTCGGAATAAATTTTCCGATCAGTTGTTGTCTCATCCACTGGCCCGCGAGATAATTGCGACGGTGATGACCAATATTATCATCGACCAGGCTGGCAGCCCGTTCGTTCTTTCTGTCGCCGAGCGTACCGGCGCTGCTGTGCCCGATGTGGCCCGTGCTTATCTGATATATAATTCGGCGCTTGATTGTGATCGTCTCCGTTCAGCAATTGCAGCACTTAACAACAAGATGCCGGCCGATCAACAATATCGGCTGCTGCTGCAGCTGGAAAAATCTTTGGCAACTCTTGTCGAAGGGAGTCTGCTGGAAGCGCGGGTTCTCGAACTGACTGAAGAGTGTATAGAGCAAAACCGGGAAGCGTTAAATAATTATTTCGACGTTCTGTCGAGTGTCGTAAGTGCCGAAGAATGGGAGCTGTGTTCTGCGGAGGTTGTTCGATTAAGTGATACCGGTATACCGAAAAGTGAGGCTCGGGTGCTCTGCCTGTTGTCATATCTGGACGACTATCTGCCGATCAGTAATCTGACCGCTCGTCATGCGCAAGATCTCTTTTCTGTGGCTCGCACCTACAGGGAAGTGCGATCAATCGTCGATTTTAATTCAGTAATGACAGCGTTGGCTGAAATGCAGTTACGGGATCGTTGGGACCGTTTGGCACAGCGTGCTCTGGTTGGTCGATTCAACGCCCTGTTGCTCAAGCTCGTACAGCATGTCTGTGTTGAATCTGATTGTAATCCGGATAGCTACTTTTCATCGCGTCGGGGGCAATTTAAGAAATGGCAGTCTCTTCTTGAAGAATTGCATCGGGAAACTCAGGTCAATCTGAATCCATACACTGTGTTGGCTGATGCACTCGAGTCGATTCTTGCACAGAATGTGTCCTGATATTCACCTGTCATGTAAGGCTTTGATTTATGCGTAAAACCCGCCTCGGTCCCTGTGTAACCTTCTTTCCGCAACCAACGACCATGGTCACTTCCATGTCTGCGGATGGAGAGTTGAATGTCATGACCGCATCCTGGGTTGGCATTGTCAGTAAGACTCCACCGACCATGGCCATCTCTTTAAACTATAATCGCAAAACTTACGAAAATATCCGTCAAAATGGCGAATTTGTCGTTAACATGGTCCCGGCAAGCCTGGCGATCGAAGCTGATTATTGTGGGCTCAAGTCCGGAAAAAATGTCGATAAACTGTCCGCTGCCGGTTTGACAACCGGAGCTTCGGCTAAGGTTTCGGTGCCGCTGTTGAATGAATCACCCCTGAATGTTGAATGTCGTCTGACTCTGGAGGTGCCACTTGGCGACTACCGGTTGCTGATTGCTGAGATTCTCGAAGTGCATATAGACCCGGCCGCTCAATTGGGAGATGGTGGGCTGGATACGACTGTTTTCGATCCGCTGGTTTATCTGGGTGGCGTTCGTGAGTACTGGAACCTCGGTGAAAAGAAAGCTGATGCCTACAAAGACGGCCTGAACCTGGCGACGGATGACTGACAAAATCATCTGGACACACCCATTTCCCTATGTTATAGAAAAAGACGTTTTTAAACTCCGTTTTATGGACCGTTACGCAATGAGCGGATCCGCTGAATAACGGTGGTTCAAGTATCATACCGCCTGGATCTTTTGACCGGGACGGAAGGCAATAGCAACCATGAATGGAACGGTCAGGAGTCTGTCGGACTTAAGTTCTGTTCTTATTTTGCGCCTTCCGGAATAGATCCGGAAGGCGTCTTTGTTTACAGTAGGTTTAGTACCATGTAAACAATAAACAAACTTGCGCCAGTTTATGATGTGCAAGGCACTTGAGAGATATTTATGGCAGCTAAAAGAAAAACCGTTCTCGATATTCTGCAGATGAAGCCGATCGGTGAAAAAATCACCGTTCTTACGTCTTATGATTATCCGTTTGCCCGATTGGTAGATGGTGCAGGGATCGATATTATTCTGGTTGGCGATTCCGTCGGTTCGGTTGTCTCCGGATACGATACAACCCTACCGGTTACCATGGATGAAATGCTCTACCATACCAAAGCAGTTGTGCGCGGTTCTGATCAGGCGCTGATCGTGACCGACATGCCGTTTATGTCGTACCAGACTGATTTGCGCGACGCTCGGCTCAATGCCGGTAGGTTGGTTAAGGAGGGTGGGGCACATGCGGTCAAGCTGGAAGGTGGGGTGAATGTTGCCACGACCATCCGCAGTATCGTCGATATGGATATCCCGGTAATGGGCCATATCGGTCTGACTCCGCAGTCGGTGCATCGGATGGGTGGTTACAAGGTACAGGGACGCGATGAGGCGCAGGCCTGCAAGCTTATGGCTGACGCTCAGGCGGTTGAGGAAGCGGGAGCTTTCGCCATGGTTCTCGAAGGGATTCCGGCAGCATTGGCCGCCGAGGTAACGGCAGCAGTGTCGATCCCGACTATCGGTATCGGTGCCGGTGTCGATTGTGACGGCCAGGTGCTGGTGATTCATGACATCCTTGGTCTGTGTGAGAAGTATTCGCCGAAATTTGTCAAGAAATATGCCGACGTCTCAGGTATGATCAAATCCGGCATCAGCGACTATATCAGTGAAGTCAAGTCTGGCACTTTCCCGGCCGACGAACATAGTTTTAAGTGATTATCTGATGGATATTATTCAAGAAACCGCTGTCATGCAGCAGCGTTGTCTGGAGCTGCGGGCGGCTGGAAAAACCATCAGTTTTGTGCCGACCATGGGTTATTTGCACGAGGGGCATCTCTCTATGTTGCGTGCAGGGCGCAAGCGCGGCGATGTGCTTGTTCTGTCGATCTTTGTTAACCCGACCCAGTTCGGTCCGAATGAAGATCTCGAAAGTTATCCGCAGGATATGGAAAATGATCTGTCGCTGGCTGAATCAGTCGGAGTCGATCTGGTCTGGACACCGTCTACCGAGCAGGTTTACCCGCTTGATTATGCCACATATATTGATGTTGAGGGTCTGACCGAAACGTTGTGTGGTGCGAGCCGTCCCGGACATTTTCGCGGGGTTACAACGGTCGTCTGCAAATTGCTCAACGTGGTGCAGCCGAACGTTGCCCTGTTCGGGCAGAAGGATTTCCAGCAGTTGGCGGTGATCCGGCGGATGGTCGCTGATCTGAACATACCGGTCGAGATCAATAGTATGCCGATTGTGCGCGAAGACGATGGTCTGGCTATGAGCTCGCGTAATGTTTACCTGTCGGCAGACCAGCGACAGCAGGCGCTCGTCTTGTCCCGGTCGATCAAGCATGCACAGGCAATTACCCGGGCATCGGAGCGTGACAGTGCCAAGGTTCTTGACGCACTGCAACTACTGATCGAAGAGCAACCTGAGGCCAGAATCGATTATCTGCAGATCTGCCATCAGTTTACACTTGAGGAGCAGGCGACTATCGATAAAGATTCAGTTCTGTTGATGGCGGTATTTATTGGCAATACCAGGTTGATTGATAATAGTTTTCTGTTAGCAACGGGATAAGACGATGTCGAAAAGCAGAGAGACTGCGCGCGCAAATTTGGAAAATCTCTATCGTATCTTCACGGTGCCTGAAGCGCCTGATTCGACGCTCGGCTCTGTTGATCAGGCGATAACTGACAATGTCACCGGGTTCCTACAGACGCACATTGTTGCCCTCGAACGTAGCATCGAAGAGATCGAGGCTGACTTTACCAGTACGACCATCCCTGAAGAGCCGACCTACGTTTCCGAATACACCGAGTTTGTTAAAGAGAAACTGGTGGCCCAGTCGGTGCATACCGCAGCTCCCGGTTTCGTCGGTCATATGACTTCGGCGCTGCCGTATTTCATGCTACCGTTATCGAGAATTATGACCGCGTTGAACCAGAACCTGGTTAAAGTTGAAACCTCCAAGGCTTTCACGCCGATGGAACGCCAGGTGCTTGCCATGTTGCATCGTCTGGTTTACCAGGGTGACGAACCTTTTTACCAGCAGTGGATTCATGACAGCCGGCATGCCCTTGGCGCATTTTGCTCCGGTGGAACGATTGCCAATGTCACGGCTTTATGGGTCGCACGCAACCGTTTACTGGCTCCGGATGGTGATTTTAGAGGGATAGCCCAGGAAGGGTGCATGCGCGCGCTTAAACACCTCGGCTGTGACGGTCTCGCTGTGTTGGTTTCCCGGCGCGGTCACTACTCTCTCGGCAAAGCGGTCGATCTGCTCGGTATCGGGCGTGACAATCTGGTGTTGGTTGATACCGATGCAAACAATCGACTCGACATGGAGCATCTACGCCATGAGTGTCGCCGCCTGCAGTCTGAAAATATCAAACCTCTGGCTCTGGTCGGTATCGCCGGAACCACTGAAACCGGGAATGTCGATCCGCTGGAGGCGATGGCCGATTACGCTGCAGAGATCGGTTGCCACTTCCATGTCGATGCGGCCTGGGGTGGACCAACCCTGTTTTCCGACCGCTATCGCCAGCTGTTAAAAGGGATCGAACGAGCCGACTCGGTGACGCTCGATGCACACAAACAGCTCTACGCGCCGATGGGGGCCGGGATGGCAATTTTCAAAGACCCTACGGCGCTTTCAGCTATTGAACATCATGCTGATTATATTCTGCGTCGCGGTTCAAAGGACCTCGGTAGCCATACTCTCGAGGGATCACGACCGGGTAAATCGATGTTGGTGCATGCCGGTCTGTCGATTATCGGCCGTAAAGGGTATGAGCTGCTGATCGATATGGGGATTGAGCGGGCCAAAGGGTTTGCCGATAAGGTTCGGCAACATCCGGAGTTTCAATTGACCAGTGAGCCGGAGCTGAACATCTTGACCTACCGCTACTGTCCGCAATCCGTGCAGCAGAAGTTGCTGCTGGCGACACCGGAACAGGTTTGTTGTATTAACGCTGTGCTTAATCAGCTCAACCAGATTGTGCAGAAAAAACAGCGTGAGGCCGGTAAGACGTTTGTTTCGCGGACCCGGTTGCGTATTCCGTCAACCGGAACAAAGACGATCACTGTTTTTCGTGTGGTTCTGGCCAATCCGTTGACCACCGATGAGATTTTGACCGCGGTTCTGGATGAACAGTGTGCAATCACGCAACAGGAAGAGATTCAGCCCTTGTTGCGCGAACTGGAGACTCTCTGTATTGAAATTGAGACGCCACTCAGTGCCTGTCAATGAGTTGGCAGACCAACCTTACCTCATGAATGAAACCCTTTATACCGCAGCCTTTGTTCTGCCGATAACTGCCGCACCGATTGTTGATGGCGCAATCCATGTGCATGATGGGCGCATCCTGGCTGTCGGGCCACGTGAATTGTTGTTGCGTTCGGCAGCGCAAGCGAAGCTTGTCGATTTTGGTCAGGCGATCCTGCTGCCGCCGCTGGTCAATGCACATACGCACTTGGAATTGACCGACTTTGATCAATGGTTGGCCGCTGCCGATGAACCGGTTGCACCGGCAGATTTTGCCGAGTGGATCCTGCAGGTGATTCGGGTCAAGCGTGATCTCCAGCATGACGATTTTGTTGCCTCGCTGAAGAACGGTCTGCGTCAGTCACTTGCCTGTGGCACCGGCGTTGTTGTTGATATAACCTCCAGGCCGGAACTGGCTGAGGTTTATTACGGTTCGCCTCTACTTGGCCGTATCGATTGTGAGTTGATCGGTCGTCTGCCTGTTGCCATACCTGCGTTGCTTGAAAGAGCCGAACAGTGGCTTGCCGGTCGTCCGCAGCCGGGTGCAGCGGTTGGCCTCGATCGGGGCTTGTCGCCACATGCACCGTACACGGTCTCGGAAGAGATTCTTGCTGAAGTTGTCGCCCTGGCTGAAACACGCCACGCGGCTTAGTCGATTCACACTGCGGAATCGTTGTCCGAGCTGGATTTGTTGCAGCATTCGACTGGTGTTATGGCCGAGAAACTCTATCCGGCAGTCGGCTGG
>CBDUUF010000083.1:0-6544 GCA_965370375.1 uncultured Desulfuromonadaceae bacterium | reverse complement strand
CTTAATACTTAAAGTAAATTTTCTTACATAAAAATCAAGAAGGACACCATGCCGAAGCGTACAGATCTTAAGAAAATACTGATTATCGGTGCTGGTCCGATCATCATCGGTCAGGCTTGTGAATTTGATTATTCCGGAACCCAGGCTTGCAAAGCGTTGAAGGAAGAAGGGTACGAGGTTATCCTGCTGAACTCGAATCCTGCAACGATCATGACCGATCCGGATTTTGCCGATCGCACCTATATCGAGCCGGTGACACCCGAATCGCTCACGCGCATCATCGAAAAAGAACGTCCTGATGCCGTATTGCCGACCATGGGCGGACAGACCGCCCTGAATACGGCTGTTACGGTGGCCAAGGACGGTACGCTCGATAAGTATGGTGTTGAACTGATCGGAGCCAAACTCCCGGCGATCGAAATGGCAGAAGATCGTACCCTGTTCAAGGCGGCGATGGCGAGAATCGGCCTTGCGGTCCCAGGCTCCGGTCTGGCCCACAATGTAGAAGAGGCGATGCAGATCATCGAGACTATCGGCTTCCCGGCCATTATTCGGCCCTCGTTTACCCTCGGCGGCACCGGCGGTGGTATCGCTTATAACATGGAAGAATATCGACAGATGACTGTGGCCGGTCTCGATGCCTCACCGACGGACGAAATCCTGATCGAAGAATCGGTCATCGGCTGGAAAGAGTATGAGCTCGAGGTGATGCGCGACCTGGCTGACAACGTCGTTATCATCTGCTCAATTGAAAACTTCGATGCCATGGGCGTGCATACCGGCGATTCGATCACCGTCGCCCCGGCCCAGACCCTGACCGACAAGGAATATCAGATTCTGCGGGATGCCTCGTTGCGCATCATCCGTGAGATCGGCGTCGAGACCGGTGGCTCGAACATCCAGTTCGGGATCAACCCGGTCGACGGGCGTCTGGTGGTCATCGAGATGAATCCTCGGGTTTCGCGTTCCTCGGCTCTCGCCTCCAAGGCGACCGGTTTTCCGATCGCCAAAATTGCGGCCAAGCTTGCGGTCGGTTACACCCTCGATGAGATTCCGAATGACATTACCCGGGAGACTCTCGCCTCATTCGAGCCGACTATCGATTATGTTGTGACCAAGATCCCGCGTTTTACGTTTGAGAAATTTCAACAGGCCGATGCAACCCTGACCACCCAGATGAAATCAGTCGGTGAAGTCATGGCGATCGGGCGCACGTTTAAAGAATCGTTCCAAACAGCGCTGCGTTCTCTCGAGATAGATTCGTACGGTTTTGAAAGCCGCCTGTTTGAAGAGCCGTGCCGCGCTCCGAAAAAGATCACAAAAGCGCAGGAGAAAGAGATCGAGACCAAACTCCGCGTTCCGAACTGGGAGCGCCTCTGGTACATGGGCGACGCAATTCGCGCCGGTTTCGGCACCGAGCGACTCTGTAATCTGACCGGCATCGACCCCTGGTTCGTCGAGAACCTCCGTCAGATTATCAATAAAGAAGAAGAGCTGATCGCTGCAACACACCTGCTCGGTCAGGGTGGTGAGGCTTTTTGCGATATGTTGCTCGATGCAAAACAGTACGGCTTTTCCGATAAACGTCTGGCCGTGCTCTGGAAATCCAATGAGGCGTCCATTCGGCAAAAGCGGATCGAGAACAATGTCCGCCCGGTCTACAAGCGGGTCGATACCTGCGGTGCCGAGTTTAAAGCCTTTACCCCATACTTTTATTCTACTTATGAGCAAGAGTGTGAGGCGGAGCCGACGGATCGAAAAAAGATCATAATTCTCGGTGGCGGACCGAACCGTATCGGCCAGGGGATTGAATTTGACTACTGTTGCGTGCACGGTCTCTTCGCCTTGGCCGAGGATGGCTATGAGACGATCATGATTAACTGTAACCCGGAGACAGTCTCAACCGATTACGACACCTCTGATCGTCTCTATTTTGAGCCGCTGACTTTTGAGGACGTTCTGGAGATCGTCGAAATCGAAAAACCGCTAGGCGTGATTGTGCAGTTTGGTGGGCAGACTCCGTTGAAACTGGCTGTTGCGCTAGAGCAAGCCGGCGTACCGATCATTGGAACATCACCGGATGCTATCGACCGGGCTGAAGACCGAGAACGGTTTCAGGAACTACTGTATAAACTCGACCTGAAACAACCGGCTAACGGTATCGCTCGTTCACTGGAAGATGCCGAAGAGATTGCCGATGAAATCGGCTATCCGGTTGTTGTTCGTCCATCATATGTGCTGGGTGGCCGCGCTATGGAAATCGTTTATGACGTGGAAACGTTGCGTAATTATATGTTGAATGCAGTCAAAGCTTCACCGGATCATCCAATCCTGGTCGACAAGTTTCTTGAGGCAGCCATAGAGATTGACGTCGATGCTTTGTGTGACGGCAAAGATGTTGTTATAGGCGGGATCATGCAGCACATTGAAGAAGCCGGTATCCACTCCGGCGATTCAGCCTGTACGTTGCCACCTTACTCCCTTGATGCATCGATTCAGGACGAAATCAGACGGCAGACAGCCGCTCTGGCGCTAGAACTAGGTGTCGTCGGTCTGATGAATATCCAGTTTGCGATAAAACAGGGTGAGGTCTACCTGATTGAAGTTAACCCGCGAGCCAGTCGTACCTCGCCATTTGTTTCCAAGGCGACCGGTCGACCTCTGGCCAAGATTGCTGCCCGGATCATGGCTGGCAAGAGTCTCGCTGAAATCGGTGTTTCGGGTGAGATTATTCCAAAATATTTTTCAGTTAAAGAAGCGGTGTTCCCGTTTATCAAGTTCCCTGGTGTTGACACGCTGCTCGGACCGGAAATGAAGTCAACCGGTGAAGTCATGGGGATTGATGAGGAGTTCGGGCGGGCTTTTGCCAAAGCCCAACTCGGCGCCGGAGTAGATCTGCCGTTGTCCGGCAAGGTCTTTGTCAGCGTCAAGGACGAAGATAAGGATCAAATCCTCGATTCGGTGCGCAAGCTGGCAGTTTCAGGCTTTAAAATTGTTGCCACCGATGGCACCGCAAGGTATCTGCAAGACAACGATGTCGATGTCGAATTCATCAACAAGGTAAAAGAGGGTCGACCACATTGTGTCGACGCCTTGAAGAATAACGAGATCGACATGGTTTTCAATACAACTTTCGGCGCACAATCGGTTAACGATTCATACTCTATCCGACGGACCGCCCTGATGCATAGTGTTGCTTACTTCACCACCGTTGCCGGTATGCACGCTGCTGTTGATGGGGTTTTGGCTATGCAAAGGGAAGGGCTTGACGTCGAAACGATTCAAGGGTATTATCTGCGCTGAATTTAAAACATACAAGCTTATTACTGCCGGGCGGGGTTTACCTCGTCCGGTCATTTTATTATCAAAGGAATGATTAATGTCACAAAATATACCAATGACTCCTGGTTGTTATCAGAAGCTCCAAGAGGAATTGAAAAATAAGATTCGTGTTGAACGTCCCAAGGTTGTCAATGATATTGCTGAAGCCCGCAGCCAAGGCGATCTGTCTGAAAATGCCGAATATGATGCAGCCAAAGAAAAGCAAGGGATGATTGAAGGTCGTATTCAGGTTCTGAATGACACCATTGCCCGCGCTCAGGTGATAGACCCGGCAGAACTGGACGTTGAAAACATTGTCTTTGGCGCAACTGTTACCTTGACCGATATTGACACTGATGATGAAGTGATTTATCAGATTGTCGGTGAGGAAGAAGCGGATATCAAGGCTGGCAGAATCTCCGTAACCTCTCCGGTTGGCAAGGCTCTGATCGGTCATTATGTGGATGATGAGGTTCGCATCAAGGTTCCGTCCGGGGTTAAAATATACGAAGTCTTAAACATTGTTTACAGGTGAACATAAATGAAAAAAAATAAAGTTACCGCCGATATGACGTTTGGGCAGGTCCTGCAGATGAGCCCGGAAGTCGGCAAGATGCTTAAAAGTAAATTCAATCTGGCCTGCATGGGCTGTGGTGGTGTTGACAATGAAACCCTGACCTTGGGTGCACGGGCACATGGCCTTGACGTCAATGACATTATTCGTGAACTGAATATCATTCTCGATAAATAGTAACGAACGGGAAGGGCATGGCGCAGAAGCCCCAGGACACATCTATTCAACAAACGGCTTCAGTGTTGCGTGGCGTCGGGCCGGCAGTGCTGACCAAACTCCAGAAAATGGGGATTGAGACGGTTGAAGATGTCCTGTTTAAACTTCCGGCACGCTATGAAGATCGCCGGGTAGTTCGAAAAATTGCTGAGCTGAGGGAAGGGGAGCGTCAGATATTTCGTGGCGAGATCCTGGCTGCCGGTGAAGCGACAACCCGCGGTCGCGGGCGACAGTTATATGAGGTGATCGTCAGCGATGGTAGCGGGCAGATCATGCTCAAATGGTTTCATTATAAAAAATCATGGATGAAGCAACGCTTTGCGATCGGTCGCAAAGCGTTTTTTATTGCTGACATTAAACGCTACGGCGCACTCCGTGAAGCGCATCATCCTGATGCCGAATTCATTAAAGAAAACGAAGAGATAGATATCACTTCTCTAGAAAATGCTTTAAGTGTTGGCTGCATCCTGCCGATCTACCATCTGACTGAAGGCTTACATCAGAAAACTGCGCAAAAAATCTGGCATGATGCAATCACCCGTTTCGCTGATCTCCTGCAAACCTACCTTCCAGATTCGATCCGCAACAAAAGAGGGCTGCTGACAATTGCCGCCGCAGTGCAACTTGTGCACAACCCCGCCAAAGACTGCAATATCGGCCAATTAGAGTCAGGACGAGATACTGCACGGAAAACACTTGTTTTTGACGAGTTTTTCTTTTTAGCCCTTGGCATGGCGATGAAACGCCGTGGGGTGGTGATTGAGCCGGGGATTCCTTTCAAGCTCGAGCACAAATACACCAAACCGTTGGCCGCCTTGCTTCCTTACAAGCTAACCGATGCGCAACGCCGTGTGCTTGGCGACATTAAACGCGATGTCATGTCACCACATCCGATGAATCGGCTGATTCAGGGGGATGTCGGGAGCGGCAAGACCATTGTCGCCCTGATGACCGCCTTGATAGCGATCGAAAACAACTGCCAGGTCGCAATCGTCGCTCCGACTGAGATCCTTGCTGAGCAACACTTTTCCCTGTTTAATCAGTACCTTAACGAGCTAGGCCTTAATGCCATTCTTTTGTCCGGATCGTTGACGCCAAAAGAGAAAAAAGCGGCGTATGCACGCATTGCCAGCGGCGAAACCGACCTTATTGTCGGCACCCATGCAGTATTGCAAGAGGGCGTCACATTTCATCGTCTGGGCCTTGGTATAGTCGATGAACAGCACCGGTTCGGGGTGAAGCAGAGAGCCGTTTTACGGCAAAAAGGCGAAAATCCCCATCTACTGGTGATGACCGCGACACCGATTCCGCGCACACTGGCGCTGACCCTGTACGGTGATCTTTCCCTGTCAGTTATTGATGAAATGCCGCCTGGCCGCCATCCGGTAAAGACCTCCGCCATTACAGAGCAGCGGCGCAACGAAGTCTACAGCCTTGTGCGTAAGGAGCTGGAATCCGACAGACAGGCCTATATTGTCTATCCCTTGGTCGAAGAATCGGAGAAAAGTGACCTGCAAGCGGCCACTGTGGCCGCCGAGCAGCTCCAGGCTGAATTCGCTGATTACAAGATCGGACTGCTGCATGGGCGTATGACGGCTGAACAGAAGGATGCTGAAATGCAACTCTTCAAGGATGGGCAGATTAACATCCTGGTCTCAACGACGGTTATTGAAGTCGGTATCGATGTGCCAAACGCAACCGTAATGGTTATCGAACATGCGGAACGTTTCGGTCTGTCGCAACTGCATCAACTGAGAGGGCGAGTTGGCCGTGGCGAGGGCAAAAGTCACTGCTTTCTGATTCGTTCGCAGCGGATCAGCGAAGACGGACAAAAACGCTTGCAGGTCATGGTTGAAACCAACGATGGTTTCAAGATTGCCGAGGCGGATCTGGAAATTCGTGGCCCAGGCGATTTTCTCGGTACGCGCCAGGCCGGCTTGCCGGACTTTAGAGTCGCCAATCTTTTGCTTGATGCCCGGATTCTCGATGAGGCACATGAGGATGCTTTTGAGTTGGCCAACAGTCCCGGTTTTTTGACATCTAAAGATTATGAGGACGTTCGCCAGGAGTTAAAAAGACGTTGGGGTGGTCGACTCGAGCTAGTTAATGCCGGCTGACCAGTTTTCGTTTAATTCTACATAATCCTGTAAATTCAGTAAGTTGCACAAAAAGTAGGCTCTCAAATTTACCCTGTAAGCGACTTTCTCGATATGGGCAAGGGGTTAGCATGGGTCGTTTTTGTCTCCTGTTTGTCATTTGCCCCAATTCGGCATATCCTGCTTTTTCAATCTCAACACTCCACTATTATTCATATATTCAAAACAATATAAATATACACCTTCATAAGTTTACATAATATATCTTATGCGACGTTGCTTGTGGGTAAGTTGAAAATTCAGGCGATATTGAAATGATAAATTTAACTGCCTGCCC
>CBDUUF010000082.1:0-6587 GCA_965370375.1 uncultured Desulfuromonadaceae bacterium | reverse complement strand
GAACCGGCGGAGAGCGACGCGTCAAAATCGTACGCGGCTTTTCGACCACTCGGGGCGGTGTTGGCAGTAATGCCATGGAATTTCCCGTTCTGGCAGGTGTTTCGCTTCGCTGCTCCGGCGTTGATGGCCGGTAACGTCGGCCTGCTCAAGCATTCATCCAATGTGCCGCGCTGTGCGCTGCAGATTGAAGAGGTGTTTATTGAGGCCGGGTTCCCGGCTGATGTTTTCCGCACCCTGATGATCGGTTCCGGCCAGGTCAGTGCGGTAATTGAACATCCGGAGGTTAAGGCGGTCACCCTGACCGGTTCCGATATCGCCGGGCGCAAGGTTGCGGCCAAGGCGGGCGAGATGTTGAAGAAGACGGTGCTGGAGCTCGGCGGCAGCGACCCGTTTATCGTGTTAGCCGATGCCGATCTCGAGGAAGCCAGCACGGTCGCGGTCAAGGCCCGTTGTATCAATTCCGGCCAGAGCTGTATCGCTGCCAAACGGTTTATTATCGTTGATGAAGTCTATGATGCTTTCCTGGAGAAATTCCGGACGAAGATGGCCGCGCTGGTGGTTGGTGATCCACTCGATGAGGCGACCCAGGTCGGGCCGCAGGCGCGTGAGGATCTGATGCTGGAGCTGCACGCCCAGGTGACTGACTCTGCCAAGCTCGGCGGTACTGTTGCTCTTGGTGGTGAGCCGTTGGCCGGTAAGGGGTGTTTCTATCCGCCGACCATTCTGGTCGATCTCAAACCGGGCATGCCGGGTTATGATCAGGAAACTTTCGGTCCGGTCGCTTCGGTCTTCAAGGTCAAGGACGCCGAAGAAGCGCTGGCCATTGCCAACGCCAGTGTGTTCGGCCTCGGGGCTTCGGTCTGGACGCAAAACAGTGAGCTCGGTGAAGCGCTCGCCGGGCGGATCGAAGCCGGCGCTGCTTTTGTCAACGGCATGGTCAAGAGCGATCCGCGCTTGCCATTCGGTGGGGTCAAACTGTCCGGTTATGGTCGTGAGCTTTCGCACTACGGGATCAAGGAATTTGTCAACATCCAGACCATATGGGTTAAGTGATTACCGATCTGGACACAGATCAGGCATAGAAAATTATTTTAAAAAGCCGCTCTATCGGTCGACACCGAAAGAGTGGCTTTTTTTTGAAAGTAAACTACTCACCGCGCAAAAAAACTTTATTCCGTTCACTCAATGGCCTATCCTTTTGTATTAAATTGACGTATATTAATTATTAATAATAAGCATTAACTTATGAAAGGGTTGCGGATGATTAGAAAAAATGCGGTAAAAAGTGGGGTTGTGTTAGTTGTTGTTCTGGCTTTTATTTTAATGTCGATTCCGGCCAATGTGCTGGCCGAGGGTACGACGCAGTTGTCAGCGGCAGGGTGCAAGACCGAGCATTTTATGCTCAAGGATTTAGCTGTTGCTTATAAGGCAAAAACCGGAAATTCAATCCGTCTCGGCAGAACAGGCAACAAGAAGGCGGTTACCTTGTTGTTGAATGACGAAATCGATTTTGCCTACACCTGCAAGCCGATCGCAAAGCTTTCAAAGAAGTTTAATCTCGATGGTGCTTCGATCTCCGATTGGACCAGTGTGCCTATCGGCAAGGATCCGATTGTTGTCGTTGCAAATTATATTAACGGAGTCGAGGATATCTCCATTAAAGATCTGAAGCGGGTGTTTAAGGGTGAAATAAAGAACTGGCAGGAGTTGGGTGGAAATGATGTGCCGGTGGTCGTCGGCTACCTCACCGAAGATATTGAGAGTGGTGTGGTGCTGTTGTTTAAAGAGTTTACGGTTGGTATTAACGGGGCTCTTGCTCCTGAAGCTACCGTATTGGACGATCCGGTAAAAGTTGGCCGGTTTGTTTATTCAACCCCGGGTGCAATCTCCTTCACGTCGCTGAATTCCTGTAAGGATAAAAAGAGTACAATCCTGAAGGTTAACGGCCACGAGCCGACCAGCGAAAACATACTGAACGGCAAGTACAAGCTCAGTGCAACCTACTATATTACGGCTCCGGTGAAAAAGAATGCCCTCGTTACCGACTTTATTGCCTACAGCCAGTCGTACGAAGGTCAGGCGGTTGTTGGCAAAAGCTTCACCCCTTACACAAAATAAAAGCGGGGCTACATAGCGTGTAATTGTAAACCGCTCTATCGGTGCTTAACCGTTAGAGTGGTTTTTTATTTTACTGACGTTGGTTGATTTGGTAACAAAGGTCACGGCGCATTTAAAAGATGCGCATCAGCAAAAAGGGATTAAGAGGGTGACCCGGGTGCCGCTATTGGGCTTGCTTTCGACACGGATCTCACCACCATGCGCTTCAACGATCTCGCGGACGATGCTCATGCCGAGGCCAAGACCGCGGATTGCGGAGTCGCTGTTGTTGGCCCGATAGAATTTCTCAAAAATACGATTGCGCTGTTCGTTGCTCATGCCGATACCGTGATCAATCACGACAAGTTTTAATTGTTCACCTTTGACTGTCGCCAGCAGTTCAACCAAGCCGCCAGCGGGTGAGTACTTGACAGAGTTGCTGAGCAGATTTTCAAGTATCTGGACGATTCGCCCGGCATCAAGCGTCAGAATGTCCGGGACATCATCTTCGAATTGTAGATTGAATTGATGCCGTGGCGAATTCTGCTTAAAATTTTCCAGTACATTGGTTAATAGTTTAAGCATCGGCGTCGGTTGCTTATCCAGGCGCAGGTTGTGACCACTCTCGATTTGGCTGATATCGAGCAGATCGTTGATGAGCCGTGACATGGCCTCGGCTTTATCGCCGATCACACCGATATATTCTTCACTCTTTTCGACCGGGATTGGTCCGGTTTCCTGAGTAAAGCGCATCAGCTCAACATAACCAAGGATCGTCGCCAGCGGCGTGTTCAGTTCGTGGGCGGCAATCGAGATAAATTCGCTCTTAAGTTGATCACTCTTTTGCAGAGCAGCCTGGGTCAGCTTGTGATTAATCGTCAGGGCAGTCAGCTCGGCGGCCGAGTTGATCAGCTCGAGCTCAAATGGCCCCGGCTCGCGCGGTTCGGTGTAGTAGATGGCGAAGGTGCCGAGAACTTTGCCGTCGCTGTCGAAGATTGGCTGTGACCAGCAGGAGCGCAGGTCGGTTTTTTCAATCAGCTTGCGTGCTTGCTGCCAGTAAGGGTGGTTAAGAATGTCGGCGACAATCACCCGCTTGCCGAGAAAGGCGGCTGCACCGCACGAACCTACGCCCTCGCCGATCTGCATCCCTTCTACAGCGTCATTGTAGAAATCGGGGAGACTCGGCGCAGCTATCTTGTGGAGCCTGCCGGTGACATGATTAAGTTGAAGTATGGAGCATAACAGACCTTCTTCCACGGCTTCGATCGATTTGACGATTTCTGTACAGACCTCCTGCATCGAGCGATTCCGGTATAATAATTCCAGTACAGCTGTCCGCCCACGCTGTAGTAACTCCTGGCGATGTAGTGCCGTTTTATCGATAATTATTGCGAAGAACGATTCCTCACCGTCTGCATCACGCACAACAGTTGTTGTAGTGTCTCCCCAAATAATGTTACCGGTTTTGGTCAGGTAGCGTTTACGAAAGGTGAGATGATCGCAATCGTTTGTGAGCAGGCGGCGGCGTTCATGCCGTTCATGTTCGATATCGTTGTCATGACACAAGTCGTCGAGTGACAACTCAAGCAGTTCTGATTCGCCGTAGCCGAGCAGGGAACGATAAGCGGTATTGGTTTGCGTAATACGACCCTCGACGTCGCTGATTTCAATCGCGACAATCGGGTTGGTGAAGAGGCTTTGATTGAGGACGTGTTCCTGCATGTCATATCCAGTACATAGTTATTGAGAACGGCCGCTGTACAAGACTTGATAAAAGAACTTTGTTGCTCTGCTCCTTCAATGTACTACATTATCATAATGTTGGCGAGGCTTAGGGTTTTTTCAATATAGGGTAGCGGGTATAGATGGACAATAATGTTAATATTTAGAACCTGAATCCGTAAATGAGGTATTGATGTTGAAAAACAGGTTTATATTTATCAGCGCATTTTTCTTCTTGATGATCACGCTCCTGTTGTTGGGTGGGTGTATGAAGCCGATTCCTTATAATCCTGATCAAGTCACGGCTTTTCACGCACAAACAGGCAATATAAGCCTTGAATTTGTAACCGACCGAGGTCGCCAGGTCGCCTTCTATATTCCGCCGATTAATACACCGGAGCAACCACCTGCCAGGATCAACATCTTATATCCGGGAATTAATTCTGTTGCCCTTGGCTGGCAGCGCTACATCCCTCCTAGAGGAGATCCAGATGTTGCGTACCTGCTGATCGATTACCCCGGCAGGGGGTTGTCCGAGGGGAGTATGCGGCCGGACAAGAATTATCTGAATACCGAAGGGGCGCTTAAGGCGTTGTCAAATAAATTCGGTGGGGTAAAAATCACCGCCGAGTTGAGTCTGTTGGGCCACTCTTTCGGTGCTGGTGCCGCGCTTCAGTTTGCTGATCGGACTACGGTTGCACGCATTGTGCTCGTCGCACCGTTCAACGACTTGAAAGCTGCCGCCGCGTTACAGTCATGGTTCCTTTCGGTTATCATGCCTTTGCAAATCGATAACAGAGAAATCATTCGCAAGCTGTTACAAACAGAGCCGACACCGCAAATCACTATCTTGCACGGAACTTTAGATAAAACCCTGCCGGTGACAATGGGTCGGGAGCTGGCTGCCATCGCTCCTGAACAGATTAACTTTTATGAGTTTGCCGATGATGATCATGTCGGTATCTTGACTAATCGGCGTGATCTGATTTTTGATATTTTGCACGGTAACTTCACCTATTTAAAGGGCCAGGATAGTAATGTGGAATGAACGCTACTCAACTGAAGAATTTGTCTACGGAGCAGAGCCGAATGATTTTCTGGTTTCGGTTGCGACTGAGATCCCGGCCGGGAGTCGGATCCTCTGTCTGGCTGAAGGCGAGGGGCGAAATGCAGTCTACCTGGCTCGATTGGGGCACGAGGTTTTGGCGGTCGATCAGTCGGCGGTCGGGCTTGAAAAAGCGCAGCGGCTGGCCAAAGAGAAGGGTGTCGAGATCGAGACTGTGGTCGCCGACCTGGCAGAGTTCACAATTAAGCCTGAGAGTTGGGATGCGATCATCTCGATCTTCTTTCACATACCACCGGCGTTGCGCAGCCGTCTGCATGCCGATGTCGTCGCCGGGCTGAAGCCGGGCGGGGTGTTTATTCTCGAGGCTTATACACCGGAACAACTGGAGCTCAAGACCGGTGGGCCGCCGGTAGCTGAGCTGATGATGTGTTACAAAGATCTGGAGCCGGAGCTGGCCGGTTTGAGCTTCACGCATGCGATTGAATTGCGGCGGAATATTGTCGAAGGCCGGTTGCACAATGGTCGCGGTTCAGTGGTGCAGATCGTCGGGGTAAAAGGGTGATCGGTATTGACCTTTGGTTGGTTCTCTCTTGCTTGACGCTAAAGCAATAAAACAACAATCCCTGTTTTCCAGTTCCAGGCCTAACCGAGCGGCGTCGGACGGCTCGACTCCCGGTTTGCGGTTTGCTGTCGTTCGACCCACATGATCTCGACTTTACGCTTGGCAAAGCGCCGGGCGGCCTTTAGATTAGCGTGCAGGATATCGATGCGATTCTCCCAGCGTTTGTTCATTCTATCCTCGACCCGGAACAGCCCCATCCCTTTAATAATAACCAGATCGCCGAGCCGGATGCCGCTCCGCTCGATGTCGCGGCTGACGGCAATCACCCCGACCCGGGAAGGTGTGCCGCTGGCGGTGATCCACGGCTGGCTGTTGCACTCCTCCTCGCGGGCGGTGTAGGCGGTCGCGGTCACAGTCATGGTGTTGAGCGGTTGGCCGGAATAGTTCTGCCCGAGAGCATACGAGAGGACCCCTTCGAGATGTTCGATGGACTGGCTCTGCGTATCGATAGTCTGACTCTGTGTACCGATGGTCTGTTCATGGGCCTCAATGGTCTGCTGCTTGCTGATGGCGATCACTTCGCGCTTTTGTGA
Organism: uncultured Desulfuromonadaceae bacterium; assembly: GCA_965370375.1. Taxonomy (GTDB): domain Bacteria; phylum Desulfobacterota; class Desulfuromonadia; order Desulfuromonadales; family UBA2294; genus Kmv16. The sequence goes on along the minus strand of CBDUUF010000082.1, from coordinate 547 downwards.
CGCATCAAGCAGGGCAGCAGTGCCGAAAAGAGTGAGGGCAGACAGGACAAGGCAGACAAGTCCCTGGAACATCCAGCGGAAATATGACCGGTTCAGTTTCCCCGCCAAGGTGGTGTGCACTTTGTTTTTTGTGATTCTGTTCATGGTAGAAACTTTGGCTCCGTTTACATGTGATGTAATGTGTAATGTAAGACAAAGCAAAAAACATGCGCAAAGAGCAAAAAATGTCCATCAAATATCGTTTTTTCACGTATCGATAAACAGTCCAATAATTTCATGTATTTACGCACCGGCCCGGATCGAAAAATTTGATCGGTGGGGTGTTGTGTCAGGTCAACAGGAGGGGGATAGGGGGCGTTGGCACATGTCAAGGTATAGAAAGTGTGCCACGGTGTTACGAGTCAGCCATCAGAAAAACGGGAGCAGGCTACTTTAAATATGAACCTGTCACTAGGAGACTGTCGGACTATACATGGTCCGACAGCCTCCTAGTTTTCCGATTCGATTTGCTAATACAGAAAGTGCTTGATCCGCTCGCCTTTTTCGC
>CBDUUF010000081.1:0-6627 GCA_965370375.1 uncultured Desulfuromonadaceae bacterium | reverse complement strand
CGTATCCTGCAACACGCGAGTGCCGCGCTTGCCGGGACTGCACTTTGCGCAGCAATATTTCTCCTGCACCCGTTTCATGTACTCGGCAGCCATGGCGACCACATCAGTGTCTTTGTTGAGCAGGACAATACCTTCCCACCCCATGAAGGCACCAATCTTCCCCTGATCAAGGTAAGACTCGGGCAACTTCACGCTGATCGATGCCAAGTCGGTTTCACCGCCCTGACGATTGTCGACAACATCTTGCCCCCAGCTGGAAAATACGACCTGAGACAAATTGACCTCCCAAACTAACTGTCTGCTCCGGTAAAGCGCAGCCAGTCGAAGCTCTAAAAAAAGAAAAGACGTTTACATCCCGTCTTCCCCGTAAACGAATTGTATACAGTATGCAGGTAATTATCATAAAAAGTTAATGCAAATCAAGGAAAAATTCCCTTTTATGACTTCTCTGACGCACAACTGAATTTGGAAAGCCTGTCGAGGCAGAACCCGTGAAAAGTATGCGGCCTATTTTTTCGTAACTTCGAGTTCGGGGAACGGCTTAACGATACGCCAATAGGAACCCTTAGCATCTTCTTCCGGTGACATCTCCCAGGTAATCTCAATTTTTTCTTTATGTACTATCATCTTGTTCAACAGGTAATACTCGAACCAATAGTAGGCAATCTTGCGTTGAGTATCACCATCGAGCTCAGACTTGATCCGGGATACGGTGATTTCCGTAACCTTGAGAGTGTCCCAATCATCAAACCGCTCCAGAAATTCTTCGCGTAAATCCTCCTGAAAATGCAGCGAGACCCCGATAAAATCACTCCATTGCATGCGCAGGACAAAGTCCTCGGTTTTATTATTAAAGTCATCTTTTGCCTCATATTCCTTCACCGCACTGCAGCCAGAAAAAAACAGTGACAACATCAGCACAGCAACTATTCCACACGACAGACGATTACGCATTTCAATCTCCTTTTTTAAAGTCAGGACAGTTCAAACGACCTGAACATTACTTTCCGGTCCGTATATACTCGAGCAGTTCCAACGCCAGCTCAACCCGGCCGAAAGGTGGCATCAGATAATAACCATCAACCCGGCCACGCGCGGCGTCGATCAACTCGCGGGCGATCGCCATCCCTTCACGGCGGCCAGGTTCGCCACTGGTGCCGCGCATCCGCTGGCGCACACTCTCCGGCAGCACAATCCCCGGCACTTCATTGTGCAAAAACTCGGCGTTGCGTTCGCTGACCAGCGGCATAACCCCGATCAGGATCGGCACCTCAATAGCACTCGTCGCGTCAAGCATCGCTGCAAGCACTTCCTGGCTGTAAATCGGTTGGGTCTGAACAAACCGGGCCCCGGCAGTGATTTTTTTTCGTAATTTGGTCAACTGTCCGAGCAGGTTGGCGTTTGGGTTAAACGCCGCACCACAGAAAAACCGGGTCGGCTCACCAATCTCCTGACCGTAGAGCGTATGTCCCGCGTTCATGGCGGACAACAGTTCGAGCAGGCCGACCGAGTTGACATCAAATACCGAAGTAGCACCCGCCTCACCGCTGACCGAAACCGGGTCGCCGGTCACCGCCAGGATATTGCGCAGACCGAGCAGATGGGCACCGAGCAATTCCGAATGCAGACCGATCAGATTACGGTCGCGACCGGTAACGTGCACGATCACTTCGGCGCCGCTCTGTGCATGCATGCGACTGGCCAGCGCGATGTTCCCCATACGAATCCTGGCCAACGGATTCTCCGACAGGTTGATGGCGGAAACTCCGGCCGCAACCAGTTGTCTGGCGGCCGCAAGGAGCCGGTCACAATCGAGGCTACATGGTGGATCGAGTTCGACAGTCACCGGAATATTATGCCGTTGCAACCAAAGACCTTCAACCGGCACGCTACGAATCTCCGGCTCCGGCTCTGAAACTTTTACCGTGCGTGGCGGCGGCGGTGGTACATCGCACAACGCTGTCGCCAATGCCTGAATATGCTCCGGGGCGGTACCGCAACAACCGCCAATCAGGGTGGCGCCAGCAGCAACCATCTCCTTGGCGCGGGTCGAAAAATATTCAGGGGTCGACAGATAAATGGAACGCCCGTCGACATATTCCGGAAACCCGGAATTAGGGAAAGCTGACAGCGGCAACTCGGTCGCCACGGCGAGCCGCTGCAGCACCTGCAACAGCTCACGTGGACCGGCACCACAATTAACACCGATCATTGCCGCACCGGCTGCGGTCAAACGGCGGGCGGCCTGCTCGGCAGAAAATCCATCACGGGTCCGCCCCCCTTCGAGCAGGGCAAACTGGGCAATTGTCGGCAGACCGAGCGCGACGGCAACACCGAGGGCGGTCTCCAGTTCGGACAAATCGGCAAAGGTTTCAAGCAGCAACAGATCGACACCGCCTTCAACCAGGGCGTCCATCTGCTGTTGAAAACAGTTTATCTGCTCCGCTGCACTTAAGGGGAGGTTGTCGCCACGCGAGCGACCGAGGGGCCCGACCGAGCCGGCGACGAGCACGGTATCACCGGCCGCTGCCCGGGCCAGACGCGCACCGGCCAGGTTAATGGCGTGAACCTTGTGCGCCAGGCCGATCGCACCGAGGCGAATGGCATTGGCACCGAAGGTATTGGTCTCAATCAGGTTAGCTCCAGCAGCAATGTAATCGGCATGCACCTGCTGCACCTGCTCCGGCTGCACCAGATTGAGATGCTCAAAATTGGCATCGAGCGACACGCCGCGGCTGTACAGGAGGGTCCCCATGGCACCGTCGCCGATGAGAATCTCCTGGCGTAACCGGCGCTTGATCTCTGCGGTTTTCTGGTCGTGGTTTGTCATAGGGTCTGCTTCAGATCGGGTCGATGCATCGACCCGGCAGTATCAAATTGTGCAGTTTTCGGCATTGCTGCGTAGGGCGGTGATGGTTTCAGCGTAGTCATCAGCCTTGAAGACGGCACTACCGGCGACAAATACATCGGCGCCAGCCCGGGCGATTTTGCCGATATTATCGATCTTGACCCCGCCATCAACCTCCAGCTCGACATTCAAGCCACGCGCGACGATCATTTCGCGCAGCGCTTCTATTTTCGGCAGGCAGGCATCGATGAACGATTGACCACCGAAACCGGGGTTGACCGTCATCACCAGCACCAGATCGAGATCATCGAGAATAGCTTCGAGGGTGTTGACCGGTGTTCCCGGGTTAATTGAAACCCCGGCTTTCTTGCCGAACGACTTGATCAATTGTACCGTTCGATGCAGGTGCGGCACCGCCTCTTCATGCACAACAATGATATCGGCACCGGCCTCGGCAAACCCGGGAATATACAGATCCGGGTTTTCAATCATCAGATGCACGTCGAGCGGTTTTTGCGTCACTTTGCGCACAGCATCGACTACCAGCGGCCCGATGGTGATGTTCGGCACAAAATGCCCGTCCATGACATCGATATGAATGTAATCGGCACCGGCCGTGTCGATAGCGGTGATCTCTTCGCCAAGCCGGGAGAAATCTGCGGAGAGTATCGAGGGGGCAATCTTGATCATAGCGCTGATCCTGTCTGAAAGGGGATGACTCTTTTTACCAGACTCAGCGACATCACCCAAGGAAAAAGGCAAAAACGCCTAAACAAGGCAGGCAAACAGACCAAGTAGCCAAACAACTCGGCAATATTGATAGCAACAACCAGCGACACCTTTAAATTGTCTTCAGCTAAGCCTATAAACGGAGACAATATATCAACATAACAACTACTTAGATTGTTTTTTTCTTAACAAAACGGCCATGTTTTGTTATCTTTAATACTGTATGTCATTTTAATCAGGAGCGGCTATATGGACGCAATGAGCGTCAACGATCTGATTTTCGAATGCATCCGGGCCGTGGTTATGCTCGGCCTGCTTGCAGTCCTGTTTCTGCGCGGCCGTTTCACTTCGTTGAGCAAGCACCCGGGCTGGAAATTAATCCTGACCGGCTTTTGTCTGGTCACCGCCGCAACCCTGCTTGACATCACCGATGAAATACCCGGCCTGGAGAAGTATATCGTCATCGGTGACACTATCTATGAAGCCTTTCTGGAGAAGTTGCCCGGCTACCTGCTCGGATTTATCCTGATACTGGTCGGCTTCTACAAGATGGTTCCATCTTTGCAACACTCCGAAAAACATTTAGAAACCCTGCACGAGAGCGAAGAACGCTTTCGGCAAATCTTCAATGCCAGTCCCGACCCGGTCATCCTCGCCCGATTTAGTGACGGAGCAATTATCGATGTCAGCCCGGCCTTTGAACAACAAACCGGCTTTCTCAAGCAGGAGGTTCTCGGCAAAAATTCAGCGGATCTCGGAATCTGGAACAACCCGAAATTAAGTAAAGCGTTTCGTGATCGACTGAGCGCCTTCGGCATGGTTGATAATCTTGAAGCTATCTTCCAGGTCAAAGATGACACCAGCAGACCAGGCCTGCTCTCTGCCCGCATCGTCAACCTCGCAGACGAAGAATGCATCCTGACTGTCATCCGCGACATCACCGTCATCAAAGAGGCGGAGCAGGCACTGCGTGAGGTCGACAAGCTGCGCAGTGATTTCATATCGACTGCCGCCCATGAGCTGCGTACCCCATTGAGCGTTTTGATCGGTTACGCTGAGCTACTGACCACACCAGAGCACAGCGCTAACTTCACTGAAAAGCAAAAGCTGGAGTTCCTCGAAGAGATCAAGCAAAAAGGGCTGGTTTTAAGTCAGATAGTTGACGGCCTGCTTGACATCAGCAAAATGGACACCGGCAATAAGTTCGATTTTAACTTCGAGCTGTTCGAGCCAAATGGACTGTTGGCCAAAGCCTTCGGACAATGCCAGATACATGCTACCGAACATCGATTCCGTATCGATCTGTCACAAAGCAAGGGCCACCAGATCGAGTGCGATGATCAACGCATGTTACAAATATTGGAAAATCTGCTGAGTAATTCCGTCAAATATTCACCGGAGGGGAGCCTGATAACCCTGACCAGCACTGCTCAGGCGGACAGCTTTTCGTTCTCGGTTGCAGATGAAGGGATCGGCATGAGCGCAGAGCAGATCACAAAGATTTTTGACAAATTCTACCGGGTCGACACCTCGAACACTGCAGTCGGCGGCCTCGGTCTCGGCATGAGCATCGTCAAGCAACTGGTCGAAGCAATGCAAGGCTCGATCGCGGTCGACAGCACTCCGGGCCAGGGGACCTGCATCCGGGTCACCCTGCCGAATAAGCAGGCCGTTTAACTCAGCATAGCTTCTTGAAGCGGGCAGCAAAAAAAGCATCCATACCGTCATGCCGGTGCGGGTAGCTGCGCAGAGTCCCCTGATCGGTAAGAAGTTCCTGCCATTCGGCTGGCATCGTCTCGCGCAAGTCCTCCAATACAAAACTAGAATGGGTCGCCAGAAAATCAGTAACCACTGCATCGGTCTCGCGTGTGGTAAAAGTACAGACCGAATAGAGCAGGTGACCACCGGGCTTAAGCAACGGCGCTACCTGTTTAAGCATGGTCTTCTGCAGACCGGCAAGCTCAGTGACATCAACCGAGGTCCGATTCCAACGACTCTCCGGGTTGCGCCGCAACACTCCAAGGCCGCTGCACGGCGCGTCGAGCAGAATCCGGTCGACAGTTTCCGGCTCGATAAAATCAGGTGTTGCCGTCAGATCCCAGACACGCGGTTCAATCATCGTACAGCCGAGACGCCCGGCACCCTGTTTAATCAGTTCAACCCGATGCGGGTGTTTATCCAGAGCGATAATCCGGCTCCGGTTTTCAGTCAGTGCCGCCAGGTGAGTGGTCTTGCCGCCGGGCGCCGCGCAGCCGTCGAGCAGGGTCTCACCCGGCGCAGCACCGAGCAGATGCGCCATCAACATGCTCGCTTCGTCCTGCACCTGGTACAGACCATCCTCGTCACCCGGCAATCGCCCCTCGCCCCGCTGTTCAATGATGACCCCTTCAGGGGCATAGCGAGTCGGACGCACCGTGTGGCCAGCTTGTTCAAGTTTTGCCAGATAGCTGACGCGATCGGTTTTCAGGCTATTGACCCGCAAGGTATATGGCGCGCCCAGCGCCAACGCTTCACCAAAGGCGATCGCTTCAACGTTCGGCAGCTGGCGCATCAACTCTTTGGCCAGCCAGACCGGTAGAGAACAGACATGTTGCAGATACGGGCGGGGAGTGTCCGGGGTCGGCCAGGGGATGGTTGCCCGTTCCCGATCGAGAGAACGCAGCACACCGTTGACCAGACCGGAGACCCGATCGAGCCCGACCTGACGCGCCAAATCAACCGTCGCATGCACGGCGGCATGAGTCGGAATTCGATCAAGTTCTAGCAGTTGATAAGCGCCGATCCGCAGCAGACGCAACGCTCCTGGCTCGAGGCGCGTCAACTTCTGCTTACAGAGCGGTGCGAGAGCAAAATCAAGCCGACCACGCAGACGCAGCACGCCATAGACCAGCTCGGTCAACAACCCGCGCTCACGTGGATCAAAACCGGGACGCCGGGTCAACCAGCTGTCGAGCAACAGGTCAGCGTAACCGCCCTGTTCGACCCGTTGCAGGATCTCATACGCCCCGGAGCGGGCATCATCTTTATATGCTGTGGTCTGTTTTTGCGTC
>CBDUUF010000080.1:0-6679 GCA_965370375.1 uncultured Desulfuromonadaceae bacterium | reverse complement strand
CGAGAAATGGGTTAGGCTGGGTCGTTTCTGTCACCGGAACATAAACGCCGCCGTGCATAGCTGCCCATTTTTGATAAGTGAAATCTTCACTGAGGCTGGTGCGAGCTTGAACTTCTGCAAGACTTACAATTGTTTTTCGACTGATACTGATAGATTGCCACACAATACCGCCAATCAACACCGTCCATAACAGTGCAGCGACAATCCAAATATTTGTTCTGGAAGAAGGCATCCAAGTCCCTGTGTGATTGAGATGTGTTTACACATTTAGACAGTCAAGAACCTCTCATTAGGACATGGTTCCGGTGTTTTTACAATCAAAAGCTTTTTTGAGATTTTTATACCGCGACTCAAGGTACCCGGCCGGCTGGTAAAATTATTAATTTATGTGTGCCAATATCTGCTTTTTGGCAATTACAAACGCCAAGCTGGCCGGATCATAGGATTCGGCCAGCTTGGCGTCTATACTTGATTTGACATTGTAAGTAATTTGAAAATAAAGTTTTTTGCTACCGTTCTTTGGTGCTCATGGCCAGATCTTCAAGGTCATCGAGATCGTTCAAGGTGATGTTCTTACCGTCGACTTCGAGCAACCCTTCATCGGAAAGCTTGCGTAAGGTGCGTGACATGGTTTCACTGACCGTACCGAGATTCGAGGCGAGCTGGCCTTTGGAGATCGGCAGCACCACGCGGCCATTCTCCGCTCCGGGGAGGGTAAGCAGATACTTGGCGAGGCGAGCCGGTACGTCCTGAAAGGTAAGCTGTTCAACCTGGGTGGCAAACTGGCGCAGATAACGGGAAAGTCCGGCGATCATATTGATCGCCATCTGCGACTGGTTGTGCAGCAGGTTGAGAAAATCCCGTTTCGGAAAAAACAGCAGGCGCGAAGCGACCAGCGGTTCGGCATACGCCGGATAATTGCCATCACCAAAAATGGCGGCATCGGCGAAGGTTGCGCCCGGTTGAACGATGTGCAGAATCCGCTCCTTGCCGTCAGCCGAGAGTTTGTAAACCTTGACCCGACCTTCAGCAACAACGTAAAACCCTTTTGCCGTGTCGCCTTCCGAGAACAACAACTCACCGCGTTGGACTTTTCGCTGATGGACAATGGCTGACAGTTGTTCTATATCGTTCGGGGAGAGATCGACAAACAGGGGGCATAATTTCATGTCATCGCAAAGAGTCATTGGTTCTCCGTCGATTCATTTTGCAGGATGCTGTCGATCTGGTCGAGCATCTGTTTTATTTTAAATGGTTTGAACAACAGGTCGGTAGCGCCGGCAGCTTTAGCCAACACGGCTTCTTCAGAGCCGCGTTCGCATCCGGTCATGAGCAGAATTGGAAAGTCAGGCTGCCGATCTCTAAGCTGCAGCAAGGTGTCAACGCCATTGATGCCTGGCAGACGGATATCCATCAGGACGATAGAATGTTCAACCGGGTCAAAGGTGTCCAATGCTTCCTCACCGCTATACACGACCTGAACGGTGTGTTCACGCATTGAGAACACCATTTTCAGACTCTCGGCAAAATCCCGATCATCTTCAACGATTAATACTTTGTGCTGACGCATCTTCACTCCACTTCGAGAATAACTGTAGTAATATTACACAGTAACCCATGCACTGCAAGTGAGGAACAACGGTTTACTTTTAAAAGGGTCTATCGTTGTGCAGGGATAAAATTATCAAAGGCGGATAATCATGCAGTGCAGATAGCGTGGATCGAGTGCCGCCGGATCGATCGGGCAGAAGTCGTGCTCCCAGATATCCAGGACGCTGTGTGCAAATTTATCGCCACCTTTGATCAGACTCTCCATCCAGGTTGCGGTCTCTTCCCGGAGTCGCGGGTCTAGTGTCCGGTTGTCACTGATACGACTGTGCAAAAGACTCAGTTCTGCAGCCGGAATTGGCTGGGGGGCGAATTCCCGGCCGAGAATCCGGTTGGCCAGTGCAGTCAAAAACAGCATGTTAAGATCGAGGTCGGCCGAAGATTCCGGACTGCACCCTTCAAGATCAACATCATTGTTCGGGAGAGTGAAGGGGAGTCGGTTTTCAAACAGTTCGGTCAAAAGATCGAGATGGTCGAGCCGGTCTGTAGCGAGGCGCAGATCATTTTTATCATTGAAGGCGCGCTCGCCATCGAGTCCAGTCTGTTCAAGCCCCTCAAAAAAGCGTGGATAGGGTTTGCTCATCAGAGCCTGCAGGAAGGCTTGGTCGAACTCTGCAAAATAGTGTTGTGTAACAGTCTCTTGTAGTTTGCTGGCGCGGCGTTGCAGTTGCAGGGTCAGGCTGTACCCGAGTTTGAACAGGTGCTCAAAATAAGCTTGATCGAGCAGTTCTACCGCCTGTTGAACATTGTCGCCACAGAGGTGTTCCAAGGCCAGGTTTAGCCGGGCAAACATCTCTTCCATGGAATCCTGCAAGGCACTTCGATCGCCAACGTCAACCATATTTGCGATCAAAACCTTATTGGCGAGGAACGCTAGCTCCCAACAATCGGAACTCGACAACCCCTCATCCAGAGCCGCGGCCAGCAGGTTTTTCGGCCGGGCTATGGTGAGCATGAATGCTGGTGGGGTCAACGTCTCCGAATTTTTGGTCATACTCAGTTTCTCTTCTTCAACAGCGTACGTGTCCGGGTCGAGCCAGGAGTAGATACCACGGGCACTATCCGGATCTGGCAGCCCCAGGTCTAGCAGTCGGTCAGAGCGCTGTTGGTAGACATTCTCCTCGAGCACTGAGTCGAGTTCGCCGCGGGTCGCTTCCATCAGATGAGTGAAAAACGGTTGATCAAGGCCGAACAGAATGTCAAACAGGAGGCTGAACAGCTTGCTCTCGCGCTCACGGGGGAAGTTTACCTCATAGCCACCAAGCCGATGTACCGGGTTGACCTGCGTGTCCTCGTCGTGGATGGTTTCCGGCCCCTGGATGATCTTGATATGCTTTTTTAGAATGAGAATCAAGACTTCAAAATCCATATTGCGCATGGTATTCAGGACGGTAGCCGGTTCACATTCGAGCAGACGCTCCAGCCAGAGGAGGGCGGTTTCGCTCTGGAACTGATCGGTAGTCCAGCAGTCGAGATCGAGGCAGGCCTGATATTGATCCGGGGTGATCATCGGCATCAGATCTTCGACTTCGTCGTCGCCGATCTCTTTTAACATCAGAAACAGATCCTGCTCCGGTAAACGGGCCATCAGCTCCGGACCGTCGACAGCTTCAATCAGCAAGCGGTAGCGCTGACCGCTGTCGGCTGCGCTGATCATCATCAGTCGTTCATCGGCCGACAGGGCATTGAACTCTTTACCGCTGATCTGGCGTGGTTGTCGCAGCAGGGTCAGGTGATTAACTTTTTTTTCACTCGGCAATTCGATGCGGGTCATTTTAGTGTCTCGTCAATGATAAATGGTGTTAGGAGGCTGTCGGACTATACATGCTCCGGCTGCAAAGCTGGCTGTTTGGCCCATATTTCAGCTCCTTTTCGATCAATAGCTACGGCTATTACTCTCAAATGAGCCAAAACCTGGCCTCAAACTTCCAGATTTTCGCTTCGGCCCGTATAGTCTGACAGTCTCCTAGTCAACGCCGATATTTATTATGCCGGTCAGACTTGTTTTCCCGGTGGGTGTAAATAATGGAGATGCACTGTAATGCAGCCGGCTGGTCCGGTCAACCGAAACCGGCAATTCTAAGGGTATCACACCGATACTGTTTTTGATCAATCTGGTTTGGAGTGCCGAAACGAACCCTTGCCCGAATACGGAAACATTGTACAATGCTTAAATATAACTTTATCGCTGGAGGTTTACATGGCTTATGGCATTACCCGTGATGCGGCCTTTGAATTGATCAGTCAGCATCTCGAGAATCCGAATATGATCAAGCATTGTCTGGCCGCCGAGGCGGTGATGCGTGCATTGGCCGGCCATTTTTCTGAAGATCCGGATAAATGGGGGCTTGCCGGTCTGCTGCATGATCTTGACGCCGAATCACAGCCCGATCTAACGGCACATACCCGCGAGACCGAAGAGGTGTTAACCCGACTCGGTGTCGACCTGGAAATTATTGGCGTTATAGGCATGCACAATGAACAGGCGCGTGACCGGCAGCGCAACTCGACCTTTGAGCACGCATTGGCTGCCGGAGAGACTATCACCGGTTTGATCACGGCTACGGCTCTGGTTTACCCGGACAAGAAACTGGCCAGCGTCAAATCGAAATCGGTGCGCAAGCGTATCAAGGAGAAGGCGTTTGCCGCCGGCGCCGATCGCGATATTATCCGTGAGTGTGAAACAATCGGTATCCCGATAGATGAATTTTGTGATCTCTGTCTCAAGGCGATGCAGTCGATCTCTGATGATCTGGGCCTTTGACTGTCAACACGGTGAATAATGAAGACTGATATGAAATTATCTACTGCTGACCGGCGTTATTTGAAAGATGTCAGCCTGCTGGCTTTCGGTAACCCGTATGGTGAAACGGGGCAGGCTGTACGGCAGGCGTTGTCTGAAAGTAAAGGTCAAAAGTCTGCAGATATGTACGATCTGGTTCATGCCCGTGTCCATGCCAGATTGGCTCGTCTCAAAGAGAAGCAGACCTATATTATCTCCGCTTACGGCGAGCAGGATCGTTCGTTGTTGCACCATGCCGTGTTGTTTGACACTCTACACACCGCACATAAAGCTTTTGACGCGTTGGTTGCAGAGCAGCTCCGCCGGGGGACGCGGGCTTGCAAGGTTGAGTTCGTTGCCGGTCTTATCGAGCGGCTGACACTATCCGGCATGGCTAAATCGGTCGCTTTGCATTACGTGTCTATCTATTATCAAATGCGCCGGGCGCGTTATTTCCTGGATAATACCCTGATCGGCAACAGCTCCAGCCTGGAGAAGCTGCGCCACGACCTCTGGAATTCAATTTTTACGCACGACTTTTCCCTGTATGAACGATTTCTCTGGGATCGGGTGCGTGAGCTGTCTACCATGTTTGTCGGTGTCGCCGGTTCCGGGAAGAAGACTGCGGCAGCGGCTGTCAGTTATAGCAGTTACATCCCCTTTGTCGAAAAGACCGAAGCTTTTGCCGAGAGTTTCATTAGCTGTTTTTTCCCGGTCAAAGTAGCCCAGTATTCAGGGTTGCGGCTGGAGTCAGAATTGTTCGGCCACCGGAAGAAGTCTTATACCGAAGCGCTTGAAAACTATCAGGGGGTGTTCAGTCGTTGCAGTGCAAACGGAACAGTATTTCTCGATAATATATGTGAAGTGCCACTGCCGGTTCAGGCCAGACTTAAAGGTGTGGTCCAGGATCGCAGCTACACTCAAATCGGTGAGCAGACAGCACATGAGTTCCCGGGTAGGGTGATGGCTGCTGCACCGGGGTCGTTGGCTACGATCCGGGCTGAAGGCCAACTGCGCGATGACCTCTATCATCACCTCGGTGTCAACACGATAACCCTGCCGTCATTACAACAGTGTCTCCAGGAGAACCCGTCTGACCTTGAATTGTTGATTATTCATATCCTCGGGAAATACACCGATCAGAGTGCAACAGAGCTGGTCGGGCTGATCATTGAGCGGATGCATGAGCATGTCGGAATTGGTTACACCTGGCCGGGTAACCTGCTCGAACTGGAGCAGATTGTGAAGCGCATCCTGATGGTCAGCCATTATGAAAGTAAAGATTGATGGCGTCGCAAAAAGTCCGCCCGACTACGGTGCGAATTTTAACTTAGCCATTTGATTATTTTTTGCGAGTGCATCAAGATTGGAGTGGGGCAGGTTGTCCAGAATCGAGCTTCGGACTCCCCCATCCGCACCATTTATCAGGTGGCTTGCACACCTTGCAAATGTGGTCTAAACGGATGGAGTGAGTCGCGAAGATGGATATTCGGTTATTGTCTGCTTCTTCTGCGATACAGTAACAATCCGCCCAGACCACTCCCGAGCAGGATCAAGGTGGCCGGTTCAGGCACGGGAGCAACCGTCAGGTAAATACTATCTTCATTGCCATCTCCGAACCTTCTCAGATGTCCCGCAAAGTAATTACCCTCCATATTTGGATAAACAAAATCAAGAATATCGAAGGTTGTATCCGTAATTGTGAATTCAAGCGGATTCAGCATCAGGGGGAGGTTAGTCCCCGACTCATCATAATCAAAGATGCCGAAAGACGATACATTCTGATCCATAGTCAGGTTCCAGGTGCCGGCAGAGTTCATAATAATTGATGATTCGAGCAGCGTTTTTTCGGGATTGAAATTAAAGAAGAACTTGTCCCAGGTTAATCCACTCCTCTCACTCGGGTCGGTTACGAAATACTCAGTGTTTGCCATGATCTCAAACTTGATCCAATCCTCGGCGGTCCTGGTGATTTCAATTGAACCAAAGCCCGGCATAGTCGTGCCGCCACTCCAGGTACCAATCGTGTTGGCCGTATTGAAATAATAGACCAACGCACTCGCTGGCAATGTAAAAAGAGACAAAAAAGCAGTCATGACTGTTATTTTCAGGATTTTTTTTAGCATTGTTAGAACCTTTCTTAATACACAAAATTATCCCGTAAAACTATTAATCTGGCCTGAAATTGACCATTTTCGCCTTCTGTGTAGTACATGAGCAATCGCTATGCCAAATGTATTGTCAGGACATATCCCATTGATAATGTTAGATATTTTTCATTCATGAAAA
>CBDUUF010000079.1:0-6711 GCA_965370375.1 uncultured Desulfuromonadaceae bacterium | reverse complement strand
GCGACCATGGCGTTGAAATACGCCCGGGTGCCGGTCGTTGCCGCACCGTTCAACCTGGCTCTCGGTGGCGCCTGTGAAATTTCACTGCATGCCGACGCTATTACCGCCCACGCAGAAACATACATGGGGTTGGTTGAAGTCGGGGTCGGAATTATCCCGGCCGGTGGCGGTTGCAAAGAGATGACCGTCCGTTCGGTCGCACTGGCCGAGCAGTATCAGACCGATGTCTCGCCATTTCTGTTCAAGGCGTTCGAAAATATCGGCATGGCCAAGATCTCGAGCTCGGCGGCCGAGCTGTTCGGGCTAGGATATATGCAAACCGGCGACAGCATCAGTATGAACATCGCCCGGCTGCTCGATGATGCCAAACAGAAAGCGCTCGGACTGGCTGGCAATTACCGTCCAGCCCAGCCGCTACAAAACATAAAAGCCCCGGGTCGAAGTGTCGCCGCTTCAATGCAAAGCCGTCTCTGGAACATGCAACAGGGAAATTTCATCAGCAGTTACGATGCCGAAATCGGCAACGCGGTGGTCAGCGTCTTGTGTGGTGGTGATGTCGCCGCCGGCACTCTGGTCTCCGAAGCGTATCTGCTCGAACTAGAGAAGGAAAAGTTCCTCAGCCTCTGTGGCAATAAAAAGACCTTCAAACGGATCGAGCACATGCTGAAGACCGGCAAACCGTTACGTAATTGAAAAAATCTGGAGAGAGCTATGAACTCAGCCTATATCCTCAAATCATTCCGGACACCCGGCGGCAAGGCACCGCGCGGGAACTTGCACACTGTCCGCCCCGACGATCTGGCAGCAAGCGTGATCCGTGCCCTGGTTGAACAGACCGGCATCGACCCGCAGCAGATCGACGATATCATCCTCGGCTGCGCCTTCCCTGAAGGCGAACAGGGAATGAACGTCGCCCGGGTCGCCGCCATGCGCGCCGGTATTCCGGTTGCGGTTCCGGCGATGACCGTCAACCGCTTCTGTTCCTCGGGCCTGCAGGCGATCGCCATGGCGGCCGACCGGATTCGCCTCGGCGAGGCTGACTGCATCATTGCCGGCGGCACCGAATCGATGTCGATGGTGCCGATGGGCGGCAACAAATACAGCGCCAACCCGACCCTGGTCGCTGAGTGGCCGGAGAGCTTTGCCGCCATGGGGATCACGGCAGAAAACCTGGTCGAGCAGTACGGCATCAGTCGCGAGAGTCAGGATCTGTTCGCCAGCCGCAGCCATCAAAACGCCGACGCGGCGATCGGCTCCGGTCGCTTTCATGATGAGATCGTACCGGTTGTGGTCGACCAGGCCGAGCTGATCGGCACCGAGCTTAAAACCTCAACCAGAACCATCATCACCGATGAGGGAGTCCGGGCCGGGACATCAGTGCAAAGCCTCGCCCAACTCAAGCCGGTGTTCAAACAGGGCGGCAGCGTAACTGCCGGTAACACCTCACAGATGACCGATGGCGCCGCCGCCTGCCTGGTCGTCTCTGAAGCGTTTCTGAAAAGCATCAAACACGCGCCACAGGCCCGGTTTGTCACATTCGCCGCACGCGGCGTTGCACCGGAGATCATGGGGATTGGCCCGGTCGAAGCGATTCCGGCCGCCCTCAAACAGTCCGGACTGAACCTGTCTGATATCGATCTGATTGAACTGAATGAAGCGTTCGCCGCCCAGGCGCTGGCGGTGATCAAAGTGGCCGAACTAAACCCGGACATAGTT
Organism: uncultured Desulfuromonadaceae bacterium; assembly: GCA_965370375.1. Taxonomy (GTDB): domain Bacteria; phylum Desulfobacterota; class Desulfuromonadia; order Desulfuromonadales; family UBA2294; genus Kmv16. The sequence goes on along the minus strand of CBDUUF010000079.1, from coordinate 4,995 downwards.
AACGTCAATGGCGGTGCCATAGCCCTCGGCCACCCGCTCGGTTGTACCGGCGCCAAACTGACCACCAGTCTGCTGCACGATATGCAACGCAAGCAGAGCCGCTACGGCATGGTCACCATGTGCATCGGTGGCGGCATGGGCGCAGCGGGGATTTTTGAACGAGTATAATTGGCAGCACTAAAGCGACAAAGCTGTTTTCAGTGATAGACTAGTGCCCTGTACATCGTAAAATGACGCAAAATTGCGCCGGAATTTGACGTGTCAGCAAGATGTGATTTCAGCTGCATAGCCGTAGCTATACAACTGAAGTCGCAACGCAGCTGGCGTGGCAAATAACCAGCAAGATGCGTTAGTTTACGGTTTACATGGCACTAACCTCTGTCTGACTTTCTTTTTCGGTTTATCTGGAGAACGATCATGGCCTATTGTTTCAGTAAAAATGTAACGCTATCTTTTGATGATGCAATCACCAAGGTAACCGCAGAGCTTAAAAAAGAGGGGTTCGGAATCCTGACCGAGATCGATGTCAAAAGCACCCTGAAAACCAAGATCAACGTCGATTTTTACAACTACCGAATTCTCGGCGCCTGCAATCCGACCTTCGCTTATAAAGCGCTGCAAGCCGAAGACAAGATCGGCACCATGCTGCCGTGCAACGTCATCGTTCAGGAGAAGACGCCCGGCCAGGTTGAAGTCTCGGCAGTCGATCCGATGGCGTCGATGCAGGCGGTCGAAAACCCGGCACTTGGCGAGATCGCCAACACGATTCGCGCTAAACTGCAAACAGTGATCAAAGCAGTATAGTGGAGGATAACTAAAGGCCTTGCACAACGGAACTCGATGTTATCCAGAACGAGGTCCGACTACACCATTTGCATCAATTGTGAGTAAGTTCAATCCGCCTAAACATTTTTTTAATGTTTTTAGTTGCTTTTTTTGCTGTTTTGCAAAATTATGGAGGTTCGTTCTTGTTCAATTTTATTTTATTATCGGCTCAGAGGAATCACGCATGACGTTATCCGGAGCATCTACCTACCGCTGACTCCTGGCTTTAAAGCCGGGTCGGCGGTTTTTGCTTTGTTGCACCACAAAAGAGCTGGCTGTTTCTATCACCATCAACGAGGAGGAGAACCATGAAAAAGCAACTGTTAGTAATCTGCGTCGCACTGTTTCTGGCCATCCCGGCCATGGCGGCCGACACCATCAAGATCGGCTTCAACATCCCGATGACCGGCGACATCCCGGAAGTTGGCGAAGGCTCCAAAAACGCCGCTGAAATGTACCTCGCAGATATCAACGGCGCCGGTGGCCTCGAGGTCGGCGGCAAGAAGTACATGCTTGAGTTCATCTACATGGACAACGAGTCTAAAGCCGACTCGGCAGTCAACGCTGCCCTCAAACTGATCGAGCAGGAAGAGGTCGTGGCGATTATCGGCCCCAACTCCTCCAAGCAGGCAGTTCCTGGCGGCGGTACCGCTAACGAAAACCGTACGCCAATGATCAGTCCCTGGTCGACCAATCCTAATACCACTCTGGACCGTCCCTGGGTTTTCCGCGCTGCCTTCCTCGACCCCTTTCAGGGGCCAGTAGTAGCCGACTTTGCAGCCAAAAAGTTCGGTGCCAAGACCGCAGCTGTGCTCTTCGACGTCGCTAACGATTATTCTGTCGGTCTGGCAGAAGTATTTAAAGCTGCATGGGAAGCCAAGGGGCTTGGCCCGGTCGTAGCCTACGAGTCAAATGGCACCAAGGACCAGGATTTCTCCGCCCAGTTGACCACCATCATTGCCGCCAAACCTGACTTCATCTTTGTGCCGGAAAACTACAACCAGGTCGCCCTGATCATACCGCAGGCGCGTGATCTCGGTTACAAGGGCCCGTTCATGGGTTCCGACGCCTGGGGCACTCCAGACCTGGTCAAGCTCTGTGGCGAGCAGTGCAACGGTCAGTACTTCTCAACCCATTACGCTGCAGCCGGTGCCACGGGTGCAACCAAGGTTTTCATCGACCGATACAAGGCAAAATACGGTGCAGAACCAGCTGACTACGCTGCCCTGACCTGGGATTCCATCGGTCTGATGGTGGAAGGGATCAAAAATGCGGGGAAGGTTGAGTCCAACCCACGCAAAATGCGCACCGCCATCCGTGACGGTCTGGCCGCCATCAAGTCTTTTGACGGCGTCACCGGTTCGTCCAAGTTTAATGAGCAGGGTGACCCGATCAAGTGTGCTGTTATAGTTAAAATCTCCGACGAAGGAACCTTTGTCTTCGAGGAATCAGTTTGCCCATAACAAGTAAACCACATTAAGCAGGAAAAAGGACGGGGGTCCACGGACCCCCGTCCTTTTTTGTCCAATCACGAATTGGTAATCAAAAACCAAAAAATCAACGATTGATGCATTCACAAAAAAAGACTAAAGTAGAGCGCCGATTAAAAATAACTGCACAGCTAGAGTAGCTTTGCAACACTCACAATAATTATTTCAAGGAAGTAGAGTCTAGTGGATTTCATTATTCAAAATGTTTTGAACGCCCTGCAGTGGGGAAGCTTTTATGCTCTCATCGCTCTAGGCTACACCCTGGTTTACGGGGTGCTGCGCCTGATCAACTTCGCCCATGGCGATATCTTCATGGTCGGAGCCTACATCTCCTTTTTCGTGGCCAGTTTCCTTATCGGCCCGATCGCCGGGCTCTCCCCAGGGATGGCCTTCGTCATCACTGTGCCCCTGACCATGGTTCTGACCTCGCTGGTCGGCGTGACCCTGGAGCGAATCGCCTATCGGCCCTTGCGGCGCAAAGGCGCACACCGGCTCTACGTGGTCATCACTGCGCTGATGTGCGGCCTGGTCCTCGAGTACTCGAACCTGGCCTTGCTCGGCGCCAGCCGCTTGAAGTTCCCAGAGTTGATAGAAAAACAGATCTGGCACTTTGGCGGCGTCACCCTGACCAACCTCAAGGTCATGGTTATCGTGACCGCCATTCTGGTCTTCCTGTTTCTGCAGTGGGTGGTGACCCGTACGCGGGTCGGGATGGCGATGCGGGCCATCTCTTATGATAAATTCGCCATTCCACTGATGGGTATCCCCATCGACAACATCATCGTCGTCACCTTTGTTCTCGGCTCAGGGTTTGCCGGTCTGGCCGGGCTACTGTTCGCCATGAGCTATCCGGTCCTGGAGCCGTTCATGGGGATGCTGATCGGCTGGAAGGCTTTTATCGCCGCAGTGGTTGGCGGCATCGGTGACATCAAGGGAGCGTTTGTCGGCGGCTTCCTGCTCGGCTTCATCGAGGTGGGCGTAGTCACGGTCTTCCCCTCGACCTACCGAGACCTGTTCGCCTTCACCATCCTGCTGCTGATTCTGTGGATTAAGCCCTCCGGGCTGTTCGGCATTCCTCAGTCGACCAAGATATAGGTTGGGGGATAAAGATATGAAACAATACTCTCTCAACATACTGCTGGTCGTCTTCGCTATCGGGCTACTGTTCGCGGCCCACTTCCGCATTATCGATGGCTACATCCAGATTGTTATCATGACCATCGGCATCAACATCATGATGGCCACCAGTTTGAATCTGGTCAACGGCAACATGGGCGAATTTACCTGTGGCCACGCGGCCTTCATGTGCGTGGGCGCCTATATCTCGTCAATCCTCTCAGTTTTCTGTTTCGGCACCAAGTTTGGCGAGCCGCTGCTGCCGGCCGCCTCAGTACTGTTCGTTTTCCCCATCATACTGCTGATCGGCGGGGCTGTGGCTGCCGTCTCCTCGCTGCTGGTGTCAGTTCCTTCGTTCAAAACCCGTGACGACTACCTGGCTATCATTTCCATCGCCGTCAACTACATGATCATCTCGGCCATAGAGAACATGGACTTCGTCGGTGGGTCGCGCGGTTTTCAGGGGATGAAGGGTACCGTCTGGGCAATGGTCGATATCTTTGATGGCCCCTGGATGCTTTTCTGGGTAATCAACTTCACCGTCTTCGCGGTCTGGGTAATCCGACGCTTCATCTCCTCGACCTATGGCAAGGGCGTCAACGCCATCTGTCAGGACGAGGTAGCGGCCGAGATCATGAGCGTCAACACCAACAAGATCAAGATCATCAACTTCATGCTCGCCGCCGGTCTGGCGGGGTGCGCGGGCGGTCTTTACGCCCACATCATCGGCTACGTGAACCCGCAGTCCTTCAATATCCTCAAATCGACTGAGGCTCTGGTCATGGTTTATCTCGGCGGCATGGGCTCTCTGTCCGGCGCTGTCATTGCCGCTATTCTCTTCACCGGGCTGTTGGAAGTGCTCCGCTCACAGGCGATCATCGACGTACTGCTCTCACCAGTCACCTTTATGTTTCCCGACTGGGAACCCTCTGCAGGCGTTATCAAGTGGGTTATGATCCCGCTGCTACTGATCATTGTGATGCAGTTCCGCTCCGAAGGGATCATGGGCAATCGGGAATTGGGCGATGTCTTCCCCAAACTGAAGAAATTTTACAGGTTTAAATGATGGCACAAACACATATACAAACAGAAACGACGCCAGTCCTTGAAGTCCGCGGCTTGACCCAGCGCTTCGGCGGTCTGACAGCGCTCAAAGACTTCAATGTCACACTGATGCCGGGAGAGCTCTGCGGACTGATCGGTCCCAACGGCGCTGGCAAAACGACGGTCTTTAACCTGGTCAGTGGCTTCTATCAGCCGACCGAGGGCGAAATCCTGATCTGTGGTGTCAAAACCGCCGGGCTCAAGCCGCACAAAGTCACCGCTCTCAGTGTCGCCCGAACCTTCCAGAACATCCGTCTTTGGAACGACATGACCGTATTGGACAACATCAAGGTCGCCCAGCACTCGCAACTCGGCTACGGCTTCTTCCATAGCGTCGCCCGCAGCAAAACCTATATGAAGCGCGAAGCGGAGATTGAGCATGAAGCATTCGAACTTCTCGAGGTGTTTGATCTCAAGGATTTCGCTTATGATCTTCCGAGTAATCTGCCGTACGGAACCC
>CBDUUF010000078.1:0-6830 GCA_965370375.1 uncultured Desulfuromonadaceae bacterium | reverse complement strand
TGATGCCGAGGGGGTCAGTCTTGCTCGGGCGCGTCGACGGCGAATGCATGATTTTCAGGAAGCCGTTACGCAGGTAGTCACCGGAACCGCCGAGGCCGTTGATCATCCGGGTGCCGCCAACCAGTGTTGAGTTGGCGTGGGCGTAGATGTCAAATTCGACCGGAGTGTTCATGGCGATACAACCGAGACGACGGATCGGCTCAGGGGCGTTGGAAATTGACAGCGGACGCATGATGACCTTGTCAGCATACTTGTCCCAGTTATCGAAGAAGCGCGGGAAGCCAGGATCTTCGGAGAGGGAGAGCGAACAGGCCGAAGCGAAGTTCAGTTTGCCTGAGTCGAAGAAGTCGAGCATGGTGTCTTGCAGAACCTCAGTGTAAACCGACAGGTTCGAGAATGGACCTTTGGCCAGGCCGCCGACAACTGCGTTAGCTATGGAGCCAACACCGGACTGCAGAGGCAGGAGATTCTCAGGCAGGCGTCCCATTTTTACTTCATGGGCAAAGAATTCCATGAGGTGTCCAGCAATTGCATCAGAAGTGTCATCTTGACCGGCAAAGGCACGGCCCTTGTCACGATGCTTGGACTCGACTACGGCGATGACTTTTTCCATGTCGCACGGAACATATGGAGTGCCAATGCGAGTATGTGCCTCAGTGATCAGGAACGGTGCACGATTTGGCGGCTTTTGCTGCATATGAATGTCGTGCAAACCTTCAAATGAAGGCTGACCGGTGTTAACTTCAAGGATGATCTTGTCGCAGAGGCCGATCGCTTCAGCGACGATGCCACAAGAAGAGGTCAGAGCGAGGCCACCGTCTTCAGTGATTGCGGAAACTTCAAAAATACCGATATCGTAACGGCCATTTTCGGTGTAGAAACCGTAGCTGATATCCTGAGCGAAGTGACCGAGATGCTTGTCGCCCATGCGGATTTTTCCGGTGTTGATCCCTTTAGCGATATTTTTGCCGGTCTGGTAAGGCCAGCGACGGTCGATCATGTCGAGGGTCGCCCAGCGGTCTTCAGTTTCAGCACCGACGGAAGCACCGATGAACAGATTGAATTTCAGCTTGCCCTGCAGGTTGTTAGCTTCTACATGGTCAGCCAGCGCGATCGGCACTGCTTTAGGGTAACCGGCCGGGGTGAAGCCGGACCAGACCAGGTTTTGCCCGGACTTGAAGAACTTAATAGTGTCTTCAGGCTGCATAACCTTGTTAAGCAGGGACTTGCGACGAACGCGACTTTCGAGTGTACCGAAATCGGACATATCTTTCCTCCTGATTAATTTTTCGGAATTGGCGTTGTTTTTAATTCCGATTAGTAAAGCAAACGACGATAAATCAAACAGTGTAGGCTGAAAGCCTTAATAATCTAAAAAAGCTTTAAATACAACAGGTTAGCTTTGATTTAAAAACAAAAAAGCCGAAAGTTGAACTTAATGTTCGGCTCCTGCGTGAAAATTTTAAAATCCCGTTATATAGATGCAGACTTTTATATAATGCTAGCGTTAGCCAAGTCAAGTGAAAAGATGAAAATTGACTCATTATAGCAACACAAGCAGTTCCATATATATCCAGAATACCAGCCAGTCTAACGGCGTTCTTCCATGTGCTCCTGAAGCAGCTCATCGGCTTCACCGAGATACTTACCTTCCGGGTAGCGCTCCTTCATCCGGTCGAAGACCTTGATGGCCATTTCCCGGTCGTCAAGCTCAAGGTACGCTTCACCAACGTCGAAATATAGATTTTCCGGCGGGAGATAGTCCGGGTAGCGTTCACGCAGATATTTGAAGCGTTTTTGCGCAGCCACCGGTTCTTTGGTCCGCAGGTAGAATCGGGCTATTTTGACTTCCTGTTCGGCCAGTCGATCCATTGCAGTTTTGATGTGTCGCGTGACCTCATCGGCCTGGTCGAAATTCGGATAAAGTTTAAGCAGGTTGCGGAAGGTGACAATTGCATTCTTGGTTGCGGTCTGTTCTTTTTCGGCCGGCATCATCTGCATGTAATAGGACATGCCGAGGCGGTAAAAAACGGTCGATGTTTCCGGATGGTTCGGGTGGTTCTTGAGAAACAGTTCGCAGGCTGCGGTCGCTTCAGGATACTGTTCATTCAGATAATAGGCTTCGGAAATTTTGAGTTCAGCCAGGATATTCAGCTCTGGCGAGTGGTAACTGTCGCGCACCTTTTCCCAGGAGGCGATTGCGTCCGGATAATCTTCATCCTGTAAGAATTTTTCACCTTCTTCGGCATAGTGTCGGGCTCTATCTGCCGCCGGAACAACTTTGTCTGCACACCCTGTAAACAAGGTGATGGCCAGTAACAACAAGCATATAAAACGCATAACGGGGTATTCATCCTTTGTTAGGAGCTTGTCGGATTATCCGGGCTGAACGAAAATTCGGATCATGGCTAATCTGACAGACTCCTGATGTTTGGGAACAAGACGTTAAGTTATGTTCTGCTGTTTGTCAATGGCCTTGCAAAGAGATTTACGCAGGCTGTTTGCAACCGATCTGGCGTCAGGCTCTGCAGCCGGTCGGTTGTGATTGAAACGTAATGCATCTTCATGTTGCCAGTAACAGCGCAGAGCCGCAAATTCGTCATGGCTGAAGTATGGTTGCAGCAGCTCCTGAATTTGCCCCCGGGACAGACCGGTCACTGATCGTCGACAAAATCGTTGCAGACATCCGGAGACTGTGCGGGGATGGCGTCGACGTATTAACAGTATCAGCCCGACTGTGATCAGAACAAAAACGAAAAACATGAGAATGATCAGTAACACAGACGTTGGTTGTTCAAGCGGTCCGGTTTCGGCTTCAATATAGGATTGTGACTGTGGATCGAAAACCGGCAGTGAGAAGCGCAAGGCACCTTGTTCGCCGACGGCCGGCGAATAAAAATAACGCAGGATATGCTCACGGCCTTGTCCCCCGGCGGCACGGGTTGTTGTTTCGATCGGGATAAGTTGTTCGCCAGAGCCAGGCCACGCCACAACTCTCGGAACGGCTGCCAGCTGGTTGCTGTCGTAGATACGCAGACTTATCTCGCGCGGGCCGGTGCCGGTTGTCGCCAGGATGAGCCGATAATTGCCGATATTATTGTTGAAGTTATCCGGCTTGCCGGTGGCCGGTAACGGTTGTACCCGCAGAGTGATCGGTTGCACTTCTATCCTTTTATTGCCGGTCAGCACGGTTGCTTCTGCCAAGAGTATTGTGCCGGGCAGCAACGGCCTGATACGCCGGGTGATGGTTTCCACCAACCGGTTTTTATCATCGCGTCGCTGCTGTGAGCGGAGAGTTATCAGATCGGCGGCGACAAAGTTATCCAGTTGTGGCCAGTTGAACCGGGTGCGGCCGCCCGGATGACCAAGGTAGGTTACTTCGAGTTGCAGATCGATTTCTTCACCGAGATACGGTGCCGGGTTCGAGACCAGCAGTCGGGCGGAGATCTCTGGTTCGGCTGTGTGCGCAGCTATCGGCAGAGCGAGGCTAAAGACAAACAACAGGATGGTAATAAGGGTGCGCATTACCACTCCTTCAGGACGGTCGGTTGACGGACCGTCGCTTCGGTTAGTGGCGCTGCCGGGTCGAGATGCACGCTGTCAATTAAGCGTCGCGCCTGTTCCGGCGACAACTCTTCGCCTGCGCCGGTGGCCACCTGTTCCGGTTTGCCCTTGCCATCGCTAGAAATAGCAGCTTGTTGGATTAACGCCAGCAACAGATTGTCGATACTTGCTGCGTCGCCCGGCAGCAGAAGTAATGCTTGCTCGAACATGACTACGGCGGCATCAGCTTGTCCGGTTTCGAGCAGCAAGGTTCCCTGGTTATAAAGCGCGATGCCGCGTTGTTTACCGTCGAGTTCTTTGGCTGCGGTCGCGAATGCTGCAAGCGCACTATCGGTATCATTGTTGTTTGCTGCCTGCAGGCCGTTTTCGAATTGGGTCCATGGCTGAGATTTCGTATTGTGTTCACAGCCGGGCATTAACAGTATCCAGAGTGACAGCGCGACCGGAAATATGCGCTTGAACGACACCGTTGCCGGAGCCGAGCGCAACAGCAGCAGGAGCAGCGCGACAACTAAGGCTATATGTGTCGGGGGCGGATCGACAGTTTCGATCCATCTTTTTACCAGCGGCAGGTCGAAGACCGCCGGGGTTAACAGGTTGCCGTTGAGCACTCGACCGCCGGTCTGGTTGGCGATTACAGCAAGTCGCCCCGGGTCAGCCCGGGATATGGCGGCCTGCAGCTTGCCGACCGGCCCGCCATCTGTCGTTCCAGTCATAACGCAATAAACCGGGATCGCATCGGTCAGCTCCGGTGGTGCTTCGGCGATGGTTCGCTCGCCATCGGATATCAATATGATGAGACGTTCGCCTGCGACCTGCGTCAGGCTCTTTTGAGCCAGTCTGACCGCTTCTTCCGGAGCCGAACCGAGTGAACTTATCAAGCCGGTATGCAGACTATTGATGAAAAATTTGAGTCCGGCGTGGTCGCCGGTCAGCGGGACTTGCACTACCGGTTCTCCGGCAAAAGGTATCAGGGAAAAGCGGGCATGCGGCAGCTTGTCAATCAGGGCCAATAGTTCATGTTTCGCCCGGGTCAGGCGATCCGGTTGCTGATCGGTGACCGCCATGCTGGCGGAGACATCGACCACCAGAGCTATGGCCGGTTCCGGCGCATTACTGAAAATTGTGGCAGTTGACGGTTGCAGTGCCAGCAGAATCAAAGACAGGGCAATCAGCAGCAAAATATCCGGCAGCAGAGACAGTCCCCGGTGTAGAGGTTGCGGATGATCAGGCACCAGGCGGCTAAGGCGTCGGTGGTTGCGGGTTTCAGCGTACAGCAGCCCGAACAGCATTGGCAGCAGAAGCCAGAGCATGGTCATGGCAACCTCCGCATAACGATCCGAAATAAAATCAGCTCAAACCCAAACAAGAGTGCGGCGAGTGTGAGCAGTAATGGTTGTAGCGGTTTGTGCGTAATCTGTTGTCTGATTTCCAAAGCGGCCTTTTCCAGACTGTCTATCTGTTGATAAACTTGTGCCAGCTCAGATCGTCCGGTCGCCCGGTAATAGCGACCGCCGGTCAGTTGGGCGATCTGTTGTAGCGGTCCTTCATCGAGCACGACTTTTTGTGGCGGGCTACCTTTGAATGGTGGAAGAAATGCACCAGCATGGCTACCAAAACCGATGGTGTAGACCTTGATGTCGAGAGCGGCCGCGGCCCGGGCCGCCGTCAACGGTGTGATCTGACCACGATTAGATGTGCCGTCGGTCAAGATGATTACTGCACTCTGCCTGGTTTGCGCTTGTGGCAGGCGGGCGGCCGCTGCTGCCAGAGCATCGCCGATGGCGGTACCGCTACCGATCTGATCCGGTTCAACCTTAAGCAGTCGTTCAATAACCGGAGCCTGATCGTCGGTCGGTGGTGCGAGCAGAAAGGGTACGCCAGAAAAGAGGATGACACCGACCTTGTCATCTCGGCGGCTGGCCAGAAAATCGGCTGCGGTTTTTCGGGCCGCGGCCATTCTGCTCGGCTTGATGTCGTCGGCCTGCATGCTGGCTGATATATCGAGGGCCAGCATCAGGTTAACCCCCCGGCGCATGGTGACCTCGGTGCTTTTTTCCATGGTCGGCTCAGCGAGTGCAATAATCAGTAACAGCAGGCCGACGCAGGCAACAGTCGGTTGCCAGCGGCTGAGTCTCTCGCGCCAGCCGCGCGGCAGGGCAGAGTAAGGCGCGATGCTGGAGATCGTCAACGCAGCCGGTCTCTTTCTGCCGAACGGGAGCAGGGCCAGCGGCAATAGCAACAGCATCAGTGGTGAAAGCAGGATGAGGCTCATGCCGTCTCCTCCTGCAAGCGAATAAATTCTCTTATCAATTCTTGAAGTTTTTCCTGACTGCGCGGCAGTGGGGCGAAACGGACTCTTTCGAGTTGTCGGCAGAATTGTTGCCATTCTGGACGGTCAGTAGCTGGAACCCGACTGACTACGGCAGCCAGCTGGGCATATTGCTCATCCAGATCTGGCGCTGGTTGAGCGACTTGCGATTGTCGCCGACGGCGGAAGATAATTACTGTCAGGCCGAGAATGGCGAATCCAGCAGCTATACTGATCAGAATATGACTCGAACGTTCTTGCCGTTCTCGTGCCGGGTCCGGCAACGGGCGCAGTGGGTGTGGGCTATCCGGCACGGGCGGCGCTGCCACGCTCAGGCTGACAGCGTCGGTTGTCACCAGGCGCTGGCCAATTCGAAATGGCAAAGCGGGGATCGACTGGCTGTCTGGTCGTAGCGGTAGCAGGTGGAAGGTGAATTTGTTGCCGCTGCGCTCGGGTGGGGCCAACAGCGCGAATGGACCGAGGTCGGGAAACCCGACCAGTTCGGTTGTCGCATCCGGCAGGGTGATCGAAACAGTCAGCGGTATGCCGACTTCGGCGGTCGGCGGATCGACCGACAGCGGCAGCGCGGCAATCTGGGTTACGGCGACCACTAGCAACAACAAGCGCCGGATCATCGGTCTGCTCGTTGGCGAAAGAGCTGAATAAGTTCCGGTAAGGCCGGGCGGTCAGTATGCAAAATTGCCGTACGTGATGCCAGCGTTTGCAGGGTGCGGACTAGATCGTGGTCATGATCGCGCCAGCTGTTGGTAATCGCCAGGCGGCGTTTTTTCGAGGTGAGGTCAAGCAGGCGCAGCTCGTCGGTCTCGGCATCCCGAAACATGGTCAGGCCGACTGGCGGCGGTTCAATCTCGTTGCCATCACGCAGCAGCAGGGTCACCATGTCGTGCCGGGCGGAGATCTGCCTGAGCAGTGGTAGCGGCAGTGCGCAGTGCAG
>CBDUUF010000077.1:0-6849 GCA_965370375.1 uncultured Desulfuromonadaceae bacterium | reverse complement strand
GACCGGGCCTTTGCCGAGCGCCTGGCTGATTGCGTTCCACAGCTCCAGGTAGCTGTACTGTTTCGGCCCGCCAAGGTGATAGGTGCGACCGATCGTCTGCGGCAGATCTAGGGCGCGGACAAAGCTGTCGGCGACCTGGGCGATTGCTACCGGTTGCATTTCATACCGGCCACTGCCGATTACCGGCACCATCGGCAGATTTTTGACAAGCGCGATCAACGTACGGACAAATTCCCCTTCAGCGCCAAAGATGATCGATGGCCGGAAGATGGTCCAGTCAAGGTCTGATTCATGGACCAGTTGTTCGCCTTGCCACTTTGTTGTCTGATAGCCGGTGTCGGCAACTTCGGCGGCGCTGTTGGCGCTCATATGCAGGAAACGTTTGACACCGCTTTGCTTCGCCAGGCTCAAAATGTTTTGGGTCGCTTCGATATGCTCGCGTTCAAAAGTTACCCCCTGTTTAGGGAACTCACGAATTATGCCGATAAGGTGCACGACGGCATCACACCCATCCATCGCCCCGGTTAAAGCTTCAATCTCGGTGGCATCACCAGAGATCCGCTCCAGTCCTTTGAGCTCAGGCAGTTTACTTTCCGACCCTTTGCGCACCAGACATCGGATCTTGTGTCCTGCGGCATGTAAGCTGGAGACGGTCTCTCGCCCGACAAAACCGGTTCCACCTGTCACAAAAACTCTCATGTTCACCCCCTGCAATGCGAAGTTTTGACCTGCTCAGCTTAAACTATAGCAAACTTATTTTTCAACAGCACTTGCGTCGGGCTAAACAACTGTTAAAATTGATTAATAATGGGATTAAGAGAAAAGAATACACTGTTCTATACATCTAGATACTTGTATATATTATGCTTTTATGGTTTCAGAGGCTGATTAATCTTGACATGTTAAGCTGTAATGACTAGCTTTATAACGTTATTCTAGTTTTAGTAAGAAGATTAGTCTCCGTGGGGGAGCATGGCTGCTGACAGAAGTCCTGTAGCTATGCCCTTCTTAGTTTTGTTCTATCGGTTTTATCCATGTCATTAATGTTCATTGTCTTCGCATGAAAGGAGTGTGTCCCATGAAACGTGACCACGACGATCAGTCGACCTCGGTCCCCGAAGAAATCCTGCAGAAATGGGAATCCCGCGGCATCAGTCGCCGGAGTTTTATCAAGTTCTGCACCGCCACCACCGCCGCGCTGGCACTGCCGATGACCTTTATTCCGAAGGTTGCCCAGGCACTGCAAGACAATCGTCTGCCGGTAATCTGGGTTGAATTCCAGGGCTGCACCGGCGATACGGAGGCTTTTCTCCGTGCCAATCAGCCGACCGCTACCGACATCATCCTCGATGATTTGTCGATCGATTACCATGAAACGATCATGGCAGCGTCCGGTCACCTCGCCGAAGAGGCGAAGGAACAGACTATAGAAAAATACAAAGGTAAGTATCTGGCCATAGTCGAAGGGTCAATCCCGGCTGATGGCGGCTACTGCTCAATTGGTGGCAAAAGCGCCCTCGATATTGTCAAGCATGTCTGTGGCAATGCTGCGGCGACCATTGCTGTCGGCAACTGTGCTACCTTCGGTGGTCTGCCGAAGGCCGCGCCGAATCCGTCCGGTGCCATGTCGGTGCAGGATGCGGTTCCCGGTGCAACCGTACTCAATCTGCCTGGCTGTCCAGTCAATGCCACCAACCTGACGGCAACCATAGTGCATTTCCTGACCTTCGGCTCGTTGCCGGCAACCGATCGCCTCAGTCGTCCGCTGTTTGCCTACGGCAAGCGGATTCATGACAACTGTGAGCGCCGTGCGCACTTTGACTCCGGACAGTATGCCGAGGCGTTCGGCGATCCGGGACACCGTCAGGGCTACTGTCTGTACAAGCTTGGGTGTAAAGGTCCTGAGACCTTCCACAACTGTCCGACCGTCCGTTACAACGAAGGTGTCAGCTGGCCGGTCATGGCCGGACACGGCTGCATCGGTTGCTCGGAGCCGGATTTCTGGGACACCATGACTCCGTTCTATCGCCGTTTGCCGAATGTTCCTGGCTTCGGGGTCGAATATACTGTTGACCAGATCGGTTTCGGTCTGGCCGCCGCTACGGCTGCTGCGTTTGCCGGCCACGCTGGCCTGAGCGCCCTGCGCAAGGGCGACACCATGGAAGACGATAAAGTAAAGAGGGAGGAATAAAACAATGGCCAGGAAAATCGTGGTAGACCCGATTACCCGTATTGAGGGGCATCTGCGCATTGAGGCGCAGGTTGAGGACGGAAAAATTGTTGATGCTTGGAGTTCCTCGACCGCCTTTCGTGGCGTTGAGACCATCCTCAAGGGACGCGACCCCCGGGATGCGCATCACTTTACCCAGCGTTTTTGTGGCGTCTGCACCACCGTGCATTCGATGGCCAGTATCCGCGCCGTCGAAGACGCATTGAAGATAGACATTCCGGATAATGCCCGCCTGATCCGTAACCTGATCATGGGTATCCAGAATGTACAGGATCACGTTATTCATTTCTATCACCTGCACGCCCTCGACTGGGTTGATATAGTCAGTGCACTCGATGCCAATCCGGCTGAAACCGCCAAATTGGCGCAGTCGGTTTCGAATTGGCCGAAATCGAGTGCCACTTATTTCAAGGGTGTTCAGGATAGGATCAAGGCGTTTGTCGGTACCGGTCGCCTCGGCCCATTTGCCAACGCGTATTGGGGGCACAGCGCCTACAAACTGCCACCGGCAGCGAACTTGATGGCGGTCGCCCATTACCTTGAGGCGCTTGAATGGCAGAAGGAAATTATCAAGGTTCACGCTATACTCGGCTCAAAGAACCCGCATCCGCAGACCTTCCTGGTCGGCGGCATGTCGATTCCGGTCGATCCGAACAGTCAGAACGCTATCAATGCCGACAAGATCGCCTATATCGGCAAGCTGCTCAAGCAAGCTCGTGAGTTTGTCGAGCAGGTTTACATTCCGGATGTGTTGGCAATCGCGCCATCCTACCTCGACTGGGCCGGTATCGGCGGCGGCGTTGGCAACTATATGTCCTATGGCGACTTCCCGGATGCCAGCGGCAAGAATTTCATGCCACGCGGCATTATCATGGGCAAGGATATCTCCAAGCTGCTCGAGATGGATGAGAAGAAGATCGCCGAATATGTTGCTCACTCCTGGTACGACTACAGCGTTGGCGACAGTAAAGGCTTGCATCCGTACGATGGCGAGACCAATGATAACTACACCGGGCCGAAACCGCCGTACGATTTCCTCGACACCGACAACAAGTATTCCTGGGTCAAGTCGCCGCGCTACGAGGATCAGCCGATGGAAGTCGGGCCGCTGGCCCGTATCCTCGTCGCCTATGTTGGCGGCGTACCGGAAGTCAAAGGTGCTGTTGATGGCGTCCTTAAAGCCCTCGGTGGCCTACCGGCCAGTGTCCTCTTCTCAACTCTGGGTCGTACCGCTGCCCGGGCTATCGATGCGCTGGTCCTGGCGCAGAAGAATGAGTCCTGGCTGACTGAGCTGGCGGTTAACATGGATCGCGGTATTCTTGAGGTGCACAACGGCGATAAATGGGATCCATCGACCTGGCCTAAAGAAGCAATGGGCTTTGGCTGGCATGAAGCACCGCGTGGCGCACTCGGGCACTGGATCCGAATCAAGGATCAGAAGATTGAAAACTTCCAGGCGGTTGTTCCGTCGACCTGGAATGCCGGACCACGTGATCCGATGGGTCAACGCGGACCGTATGAGGAGTCTTTGATCGGCACACCGATCGCTGACCCGAAGAAACCGGTTGAAATCCTGCGGACCATTCACTCCTTCGACCCCTGTCTCGCTTGCGCGGTTCACGTGCTCGATGGCGATGGTACGGAGATTATCCGGGTCAAGGCACTCTAGGGAAGGAGGCGCTTATGTTGGAAATACGCTACGTCTGGCAATGGCCAGTCCGCATCTGCCACTGGCTTAATGTGCTCTCCATCGTCATGCTTTCGTTGACGGGATTTTACATCGGAGATCCTTTTGCCACGGCGTCGGGTTCGACCCTGTTCACCATGGGAAATATCCGGTTTGTACATTTTGCATTCGGTTACCTGCTGATGTTCTCCCTGTTGTTTCGGATCTATTGGATGTTTGTCGGCAACCAGCATGCTTCATGGAAGGCCTTTTTCCCCTGGATAACACCGGAGGGGCGTAAAAACTTCATCAAAATGTTGCGTTATTATACCTTTACCGGTAAGCAGATCACTTATGAAGTTGGCCACAATCCGGTCGCGGCAACCGCCTATTTCGGTATTTTTATCCTGTTTATGATCCAGGTGGTCACCGGTTTTGCCCTCTACGGCCAGTTCGAGCCGGCCGGTTTCTGGAGCGGCACCTTTGGTTGGCTGCTGGCGATGATCGGCAATCAGGATATTCGACTGATTCACCATGTGGTCATGTGGCTGCTGGTTGGTTTTATTATCAATCATATCTACAGTGCATGGTTGATGGACGTTAAGGAGCGCAACGGTACTATCAGTGGCATCTTCAGTGGCTATCGTTTCATCGAGCCGAAGGATCTTTGATGTCGATTCTGGTTCTCGGCCTCGGCAATCTGCTGATGAGTGATGACTCTATCGGCGTCAGAGCAGTGCAGCGTTTGCAACAGGATTTCAGAGTTCCGGAGGGTGTCACCATTGTCGATGGTGGCACCCTCGGTCTTGACCTGTTGCCATATATAGAAGAGGCCGACGAGCTGTTGATCATCGACGCTCTGGAGATGCGGGCTGAGCCCGGATCGCTTTTTCGCCTCGAAGGTGACGAAGTGCCGCGGGCTTTTGCCAGTAAACTTTCTGTCCACCAGATGGGTTTGCAGGATTTGCTGGCGGTAGCTGAACTACAGGGTTATGCCCCACAGAAACTGGTGGTGCATGGCATTCAGGCCGGTTCCATCGAAATGAAGCTTGACCTCTCACCACCGGTTGCAGCGGCTATGGACGATCTGCTCGATGCCGTTGTTAATGAACTATTGGATTGGGGAGTAGCCATAGAAAAGGCGGCTTGATCTGAGTTTATATATAAAGGGGCGCTGGCTAGCAGCGCCCCTTTTTCTTTTGGATAGACCGATGCCACGATACTTGCTGTTCCTCACTCTAATGCTGCTCGTCGCCTGTTCTGATCAGTCAGCCTCCTATCCGCAACGTAGTATGCCGTCCGAGCTCACAGTTGATGCGACCATCCTTGACGAAATGCAACAGCTGTTTCTGCAGCATTGTGCCAGTTGTCACGGCACACTAGCAGAAGGGCGGATCTCCCGTGCTGATTTTTTCCAGCCGCCCGCGCCTGATTTTACCGCAGAGTCTTATCAACAAACTGATCCTGCCTACCTGTTCTGGCGCATTGCTGAGGGGAAGATGGTTGAGCCGTACCTGTCTATGGGCTCGGTTATGCCAGCCTGGGGCGCACATTTCAGCGATGAGCAGATCTGGCAGATGGTTGTTTATCTGCAGAGTAGGTCACATTAGGCTAAGCAGTTAAGCCACAACTTGACACCCTGTCACAAAAGGTGCGAAAATTTCCTCTGGACCCGCAACCCTGATACGGAGTGCTGATGATCAGAGCTATAGTTTTTTCGACCTTTCTGTTTTTGTTGTTTTTCAGTCTGCCGTTATCGGTAAAAGCTCTCGATATTCTGGTTTTACCAACGGTCATCGACCCGGAGATGGATGCCTGGCAACATGTTCCGGCCAGCAGTGAACCGGCCATCTACCCTACGCAGCGAGTTTACCGCGGGCAACCCTTCCGCTTGTTGGTGCTCGGCAAGGATTATGCTACCGATAACAACAAAAATGCCAACCTAACCTATTCTGTTCAGATATTTGCGCCGAGCGGTTCCGTACTTCTCGGCCAAAGCTCTGCGATGGAACTGTACAAAGGGGCGGTCAACAGCAACACCTTTCTGCTGCTCAGTCGTCAGTATATGACCCTTGATTTTTCAGAGACTGACCCGTTTGGCATCTATAGGTTTGAGGTTACTGCCAATGACCTGTTGGCCGAACAGCAAACCACCACCACGGTTGAAATTGTCCTCGCATCAGCCACTGCAGGCAGCAATTTCGAGTCGCCAGAAGAATTTTCAGAGTGGCTGTCCAACTACTATAGAGCTCCTGATCCGGCACGTGCAGTTAAGGCTATGCTGCAATATGTCGATACGGAACCAGAATCCAGGATGAAGCAGGCCCCTCTACTGCTTTTCCTGACCCGGGTTATTCGGAACAACCGGTTTCTCTGGCCCCACCTGAAGTCGATTTATTCTGTAGCTGACCTTGAGGAACGCAAAAAAATTCTTTTACTCAGTGCGTAGACCGAGCAAAAAGAAGATTATTTTTCATCTGCGCTTGATACGGAGCTTGCGGCATTTTATTCCGACGTTAAAAGAATCAATTTACCGGTGCCGACCGACCGGCCAGTGACCGGAATAGAAATTGACATTCTCTGGGCGGAATTTATGGCGACTGGCACGATCGCTCCAATTCGTAAACTGGTTGGAGTCCTATACCTCGAACCGACCAAGGGAACAGAGGCTTTGATAGTCTCTGGAGAACTCAAAACTACGCCTGAGGTAAAGGTTCGCGCGACACAAGAAGCGGTCTACCGGTCTGCCCTCAGTTCACTTATTTACAATGGGGAGCGCCACTCTTTGGTTAAACAGTACCTAGGCTACATATATGAGCTAGAAGATCCCGACCCGATTATCAAGCCTCAGCTTGAAGATATTCTGGAGATTTTGCAGAAACGGAGTAATGAAGAAGAGGCGCGCAAGCACATGGAAAAACAGAAAGCCGAGCCTTAATCCGTATAACCAGCA
>CBDUUF010000076.1:0-6931 GCA_965370375.1 uncultured Desulfuromonadaceae bacterium | reverse complement strand
CGGCGCAAACGAGATAAAGCCCTGATCGTCAATATACTGAACCATAAAACCGATCTCATCGCAGTGACCAGCCAGCATAACGCGTGGCGCATCTGAACGGTCGGCATCAATACGGGAAATAAGATTGCCCATAACGTCAGTCGTCTGAGAATCTACCAGACCATCGAGGTGTTTACGCAAGACCCTCTGCGCCGGTTGTTCAAAACCAGATGGGCTGGGCGCCTCGATCAGCTCTTTTAAAAATTGAAAGGCCTTATCTTCCATGTAATCCTCTGTAGTTAATTAGATTTAGAATTATCAACCAAATCAGCAGCGTTCGCCTGTGCCACTTTGAAATCTTCTATTGTTAGTCCTGCACCAAGGGCTACTTTCTCCACTAGTTCCATTGAGAGCAAGTCACCTGGGGCATGGGCATCATTATTAACCACCAGTTTTGCACCATGTTTTTTTGCCATGGCAGCAACGTGACCGTTCGTCAGGCTGTGACCTTTGCGCGTGGTTATTTCAAGTAGCACACCCTTTTCAGCAGCCAGAGCCGCATCCTCATCACTAATCAAACCGGGATGGGCCAGGATATCAACTCCTGCTTCAATAGCGGCCCTGTTAGTCCCCTCAGCGACCGGTTCAGAGATAGTTTCACCATGCGCGATAACAACAGCAGCACCTAAACGACGCGACTCAATAACCGCTTCGGCAAAACCCGCAGGGGGCACATGGGTCAACTCAATCCCGGGAAGAATCGTAATACCTAATTCGCGGGTCAAGGAACCGGCAACCTTGAGCAAACGGGGAATTATCAGATCCAGGTTGGAAAGGTCACCATGATCGGTCATCGCCAGAGCGGTATAACCCTTAACCACAGCCCGACGCGCCAATTCCGATGGGATAAGTTCTCCGTCACTGAACAAAGTATGCGTGTGCAGATCGATCATATTGTCTCCTAAACGCTATCGTCTCCGGTAAAGTGAGATGCAAAAAAGCGCAGTAACCGGCATAAGCCCTGTCGGTCACTTCGGCGCAACGGTAAAATTCCAGAAAACTGTTTAATGTCTCGATTGCGCGCAACCGGAACATGCATCGATTCAAAAAAATAGGTTTCAGCTTCTTTAAGTTGCTCATCATCAGCCAGCGACAGAACACCAAACAGATGATGGCAGAATGGCCGCCAGAGCGGCGCAGACTCATCAGTGGCGGGCAAAACAAAAAGTCGTAATTGAAAATTATCGCTGATTTGCAAACGACCAACATCGCCCAATGTTAACCCACCAGCACCCTGAAGAAAATCTATCTCTGGCTCAAACTCGTCTATCCCCTGTAACGACTGGATAAAAGTTCCAACTTCCTGATCGGACGAGGCGAGCAAGATCAGTTTCGCCGCCATATCGTCGGTGTTGGTTTCGCTATCACCCAAAAATACTTTAATCGCCTGAATTTCAGCCGGCTGCAACAGTGCAGCGTCTGAGGTTGACTCTCCAGGAACGGTCTTTTTCTCCCTGACCAGTTTCTTTTCGATCAGAGTACGCAGAATCTGCAAAACCTCATAGTCTGGCAGATGTGAAATTTCGACCAGGTCGGCAACCCGCGGTTGGTTGGCCAAAGAGTTGATGATCTCCATCGTTGCCGGCCGCAGACCATCTGGAAGCTGGTCTGCAGATGTAACCAGATCAATCAACGTGTCAGAGGCCGGAAATGACGACATCTGTGCCTGCATCTCATCATTCTGACGCATCCCCTCCATGAGGAGTTGATCAGTCGGCATAGTTATTCGCGCCTCAGTTTGAGGATGCCCCGGTGTAAACCTGAACTTACCCTGATCCCACAGCAACAACCTGAAAAATGCCTTGGCGCCCTCGATCTTACCAATTCTGGCATTAATCACATGACCAGACAAAACAAAGATATAGCCCTTTTTACGTTTGAATGTGACAGCCAGAACACCGTCTTTGTGATTCATGGCGAAAACTTGCAACAAGTCTGACAAGCTGATTTGTTGCAGGTCGCCTTCAACTACTTTTTTCGACTTGCCTAATGCTGCCTTGCGTTGTTTTTTTGAATAAAGCGCACGAATTTCTACCAGCAGTTGTTCGGTATTAAACGGCTTGGGAATAAACCGATCTGTCTTCTGTCGATAACCAGGGATGTCTTCACCTTCTTGTCCAACAAAGAAAATCATCACACCGGCCGTACGCTGATTATTCCGCAGGATATGAACCAACTGAGTCGACCCAAGCACCGGCACAGCAGTATCGAGCACCATAAGGTCTGGAGTATTCTGCAAGGCCAGCTCGAGGGACTTGGCGCCATCATCACCTTGATCGATTGTAAAACCAGCTTGACGCAACGGCTCTGCCAGCGCGGCAAACAGATTTCCACCACTGACCAGCAGGATTCTTTTACCTGGAAGAACACTAGTCATATCTGTGCCCTCAACTTATACAAGTCCTGAAGCTTGGCGATCATGTTTTCGACGAAATAAAAATCCGAGGTATGAAAACCGCTCACACCGTCCACGGTCGACTCAGCAAACAACGCATACGCGTAATCTTCATTCAGATAAAGCAGGAATGTCGTCTTCTTAAAATTGACATCGTCAATAAAGATTGGCACTACGCGCTGCATCTCCCAATTCACCCTTTGGCGGCCACCGAGAAGAAAGAGCGTGGTCGCGGACTGTTCAAGATCCTCAAGACTTGTCAAATCACGGCGTACTGTTTCAAAATCCTGACAACCATAAAACAGCACTCCACTGGAACGTCCTGGCTCAGTAACTTCACGACATAACGATTTGAGGATCTCCGTCAGACGTGAGGCCGGCATGGTAACGTAACGGCTTTTCCCTGGCGCTTCATATCGGGCCATTGTCTGCCCAGACTTTTTCTGATCAATGGCGACAAACGATTCCCCCTTAGGGCCAAGTAACGATTTAACGACAGTCCAGAAGCCTTTTTGGCGCAGTTTGCTGCGATACAATAGTCCTGACTTAAGTCTTTCAAGTCGGCCGGTTGTAACCCGCTCCAGCTCCTCAATGGATGAACCGTCGGCCGGAAAAGATGCTGAGCGCATATAGACTTCGATCAAAGCATCACGGTGCATATTGCTGAGCTTTAATTTACCGTCAATCGCCTTGCGTAAACGTTTCTGGGTAACCAGAGAGCCCCAGTAATCTGTCTCCGGCAACAAGATGTGATATACGTCATTTTTGTACTGCGCCATGATGTCAGCGTCTCGCAGAACCTCGTTAACCTTTTCCAGCAGCCGTTGCTGTCCTTCTTCTATCTCCCGATCAAGAAATTTACTTTTGAGCAGGGTGAAATTATCGATCGTCAACTGGACAAACGACATTCGCCGATTATAACGACGCGCCTTGTACAGTTCCTTGGCAGCATGGTCATTGAAGAAGGCCATATTATAGGCCTCTTTCTGCGCAGCCCGCAGAGAACCTCTTTGCAACTCGCGAATCTGCAGTACATAGCGTAAGGCACTGGCGGCAAAAATCGACACCAGATCTGCGACTTTCTGATCACGAGCAGTAAAAATTTCTCGACCGGTCGGGAGCTCCATCCGCACCATTGCCAACGGCCGGTTCTCGTGCTGTAGCGGCAGATAGAGATAACGGCCCTTTTGCAATAAGACAGCCCGAGCCTCACGGATCAGCCGCTGCTCAGACTCACCGACTTTAACGGTCTCTTCGTCCTTCTGCAGGCGGGCCAGACCACGTTTGGCCCGATAATGGAATTTATCACCATCCTGACTGGCTAACCAGAGCACGCCACCTTCAGCTGAAAGCAGCTCCATCATAGTATCGAGGATCAAGTCACCAAGGCGATCGAGGTCATCCACCTTAAGCAGATCAATGCACCGATTGTAACGAGACATGAGATAATAAAATTCCATGTTCTCATCAATCAGCCGTCTATGCTCACGACCAACAGATTGCCGAAGCAGAATACGGTTAATCTGCATCAGCAACTCTTCAGGGTTGATCGGCTTTAATTGATAGTCTACGACACCGACCTTGAGGGCCTGAACAGCGAGCGCCACATCCTGATGTCCGGTGATAATCAGCACTTCCTGATGTGGTGCAAACTGTTGGATAGCAACAACCAGCTCCAGCCCCTTAAGCTCACCCAGTGCAATGTCAGCGATAATCAGATCAAACTCTTCGCGATTCAGGGCATCTAGCCCCATCTCTACCGAATCCGCAACGAAGACATAGTAGCCCTCATCCTCGAAGAGGTTTTTATAGAACCGTTGATAAAACGGTTTATCGTCGATGGCAAGGATACGCCCCTTGGCCATAAGAGCTCCAATTCGTTGTGGTAACTCAGTCGTTATGACTGATCAGTTCGCCAAGTTGAGCACTACGGTTACTTTCTATTATCTTGATCGGAATAATTGTTCCGATCAACTCGCTTTTCCCCTTGAATTTCACCAGCCGGTTCCAGTCTGTACGTCCGCATAGCTGTCCTGCACCTTCCCGACTTTCGCCTTCAACCAGAACCGGAAGAATTGAACCAATATCCTGAGCCCAGATCCGGCTGCTGGTTTCCTGCTGCAATTTCACCAGTCTATCAAATCTCTGTTGTTTTACATCTAAGGCCAGATCATCTTTAAGCTCAGCAGCCGACGTTCCGGGTCGGGCCGAATAATAAAATGTGAAGGCATCCGCAAAGCCGACGGCTTCAACCAGCGACAGCGTCTCGGCAAAATCAGCGTCGGTTTCACCGGGAAAACCGACAATAATATCAGTCGTCAGGCGAACCTCTGGACAAGCTGTTTTTAAACGGGCAACCAGCTCAAGGTAGTGCGCCCGGGTGTAACCACGATTCATCAACTTAAGAACACGATCTGACCCGCACTGTACCGGCAGATGAATGTGCTTGCAAATTTTATCAATACGGCCGAAACACTCGATTAAATCATCCGAAATATCCTTGGGATGCGACGTGGTGAAACGGATCCGTTCAATACCGCTAATTGCAGCCACCGCCTCGAGTAGGTGGGCAAAACTGAGCTCACCTGCAACCCGATTGCCATAGGAGTTGACGTTTTGACCTATCAGGGTGACTTCTTTCACTCCTTCAGCTGATAATTCTGTTATTTCCTGAATAATTTCAATGCTTGGACGGCTGATCTCCCGGCCCCGGACATGTGGCACAATGCAGTAAGAGCAGAAATTGTCACACCCCTGCATTATAGTGACAAACCGAGTAAGCGCCTCCCCGCCACGGCGCTGTGGAAACAGCTGCAACCGGGTTTCCCGGTCGAGGAAGTCTGTTTCCTGAAACCGTCCCTGCTTCTTCTCCACCAATTGCACCATCTCCGGCAACTTGTGAATATTATGCGTACCGAAAACAATATCCAGATGTGGGATGTTTTCGAGCAGGCGTTCGCCCTCCTGTTGAGCGACACAACCACCGACACCAACAATCAAATCCGGGTTCTTTTTTTTGAGCGATTTGAATCGGCCGAGATGACCGTAAACTCTTCGCTCTGCCTTGTCACGAACCGAGCAAGTGTTGAGCAGGACCAGATCTGCCTGCTTTGAGTCATCGGTCTGCAAATAACCGATATTTGTCAACATATCAGCTATCCGCTCGGAATCGACGATATTCATCTGACAACCGAATGTTTCAAGATAAAAATGTTTAGTCATGAATAACTACTTTATTCTCACTGATTAAAAGTCTGATAAAAAATTGAGTCAAACTGGTGTCAATCGCTACCGCTTAGCTCAACTTCTGTACCTTCTGCTGGAATTACTCCGCTCTGCACCATTGCCTTCTCCAACAAATCTGTAAATTGACGGGGCTGTTCAATACACGCAATAATAACGGAACCACTATCTCTTTGCCCCCGAATCGACACCGATCCGAGATTTTCGGAAAAGGATTTCAACCTGAACCATACTATATCTTCAAGCAGCAACGAGGAAATGGTTTTCTTAACCAGACCACGTTGCGCCAAAACCCGTTGATCAGTGACGGCATAATAGACTGAATCCCACTCCAGGCGTGCAATCAACAGGTGTCCGATGAGCAGGTACAGACTGGCCAGCAGAAACGGTACCGGGAGCCAGCCATAGACTGTCGATTGCGTGTCATGTCCAATGTTGATGCCGACATAAAACCAGACCAGACAAGCGAGCAGTAACACCAGACCAAACAACGAATGTGGCCAATTACGCAAGGTATAACAACGCGGTGCTGGTTTGCCTTGCCAGACGATAATCTCATTCTTGTACAGATGATCATTCCAGTTCAAGTGACGACTCCAGTTCAGCGATCCGTTGTTCAGCCAAATCCCCCATCTGGCTCCCTTTGAAGTAATGGACAATATCCCGATACGCAGTCAAAGACGCCTGCGTGTTCCCCGTTTCATCAAACACCCGGGCGAGAAGGTACCCTCCCTGAGCAGTCGGCAACAAAGTCTGGCTGCGCCGTAACCGTTTGGCCGCCTGAATGAAATCTTTTTGCTGCAAATAGATATAACCCAGGCCAAGTTGTGGATAATAATAGTAACTATCGATGCGTGATGCACGTGTCAGATGTTGCCGTGCAGCAACAAGTACACCCTGACGCATATAAGCCATACCGAGACCAGTCAGAATAAATGCCTCTTCAGGTGCGGCAACAGCCGCTTGTAAATAAAGAGCAATAGCTTGGTCAACTTCAGCCTGTTTCTCCAGTTTGAGTGCCTGTTGGTACAATTCGTATGCTGGTCGTTTTTCCAGCAGAGCCGTCCTGACCTCGACAAAGCTAAGCGAGTCGAGCTCCTTAGCGTCTGACGCATCAACGACAAGAAGTGCACCGCTACTCTGAGCGGCCTTGAGCCGTTTGGCTGAAAGTGGATGCCGCTGCATCATCGCCCCGACTTTAAGGTCATCAAGATTTTCAATCCGTGCATAGATGATCGAGATCAGCCTGGTAAT
>CBDUUF010000075.1:0-6956 GCA_965370375.1 uncultured Desulfuromonadaceae bacterium | reverse complement strand
ACAACCTCACGGATCATATCGCAAAAACTTTGATCACTATGCGCGATCAAGACATGGATCAAAAACTGCGACTGTGACCCTGTTGACGGCACATCTACCTGGAAAATTTTCTGACACTGAACGCACTTTAAAGAGACCTTCTGTCCACTGAACTTTTCCTCATTCAAACGGAACCGGGACGTGCAGGTCGGGCAATTTGCTATCATGTAACCTCTTTGCCCAAACCGGGCAGCTTAATATTGATTAATTTTATTATTTGGTTTCAGGTTCCGGAAGGTTATCCCGGATCTGTTCCAGATTGATTTTCTCATCCGATGAGAGGATTCTCTCTAAATTCATTATCATGACGAGATCATCATCTCGCTGACAAACACCGAGAAAATAATCAGAGTCCAGACCCTTGGTGAAACGGGGCGGCGGCTGAATATCGTTACGCGAGAAACTTTTCACCTCAATAACTTCATCGACTATCAGACCGATAATTTTCCCACTCAGCACGCAAATGAGTATTCTTGTTTTTGAATCGGCAACACCTGCCGGTTGGTCGAACCTTTTTCTCAGATCGACAACCGGGAGCACCACTCCGCGCAGATTAATAACCCCTTCAATAAACTGTGGAGCTTTAGGAACCGGCGTCAGTTTAATCGGCCTGATTACTTCCTTGATACGGAGTATGTCGAGCGAATACAGCTGATCGCCAACCCGGAAACAAGCTAACTTAACTTCGCTACGTTGTGTTTCCAGTTCAGGATTATCGGTATCCGGCAGAACATTTTCCACAACCATCAGTTCAGAAACCTCTGAATAGTCTCGATAACCATCGCAGATTTGAAAGGCTTGGTGATGTACCAGTCAGCACCGACTTTTTCGCCGCGAGCCATATCTTCACGACTTTTTTTCGCGGTCAGCATAATGACCGGAATATCCTTGGTCTCAGGATCGTCCTTGATTCTTTGACAAACTTCGAACCCATCAATTTCCGGAAGCATTATGTCAAGAAGAACCAGATCAGGGCGCTCCTCACTGATCGCATCAAGCGCCTGTTGGCCATTACTCACCCCGCGGACATCATAACCTTTGGATGTCAGCAATATACTCTCGAGTTTGAGCAAGCTCTCTTCGTCTTCAACAATAAGTATTTTCTGTTTAGCCACAAAAAACTCCTTTCAACAAGTCAGACCATCTCTGCATTTATGACGCTCTTAAGATGAAGTAAAATAAGCATTCTTCCGTCGATTCGCCCTACCCCCTCGACAAAATCACGGTCCAGTCCGGAGAGAACGGTTGGCGGCGGTTCTACACAGTTGGTTGGGATAGTGACAACCTGATTTATGCTGTCGACTAACAATCCCGCCAGGTTTTCATCCTGCTGACAAACAACGATCCGGGTTGTCGGACCCGGTTCAACCGTGCCAATTTTCAACCGTCCGCGTAGATCAAACACCGGGACTATAATGCCCCGCAATGATATAATACCGCGGATAAAATCAGGAACACGCGGGATGTCTGTTACATCTCGCGGCTTGATAATTTCATTCACAACTGCCAATTCGAGGGCATACTCCTCTTCACCCAGAGAAAAGGTCAGCCACTGATGTTGATCGCTGTCAACTTCATCCTCGTCACCGTCCAGCGCCTTGAGGTAGGTATCCTCTGTCGCCAGGTCACTATCAGCACGAAAAGAGAACAGGGCTTCCAGCGGGTCAACCTCTTGCACAACAGGCTCGCTGTTTGACACCTGTGGTTCAACAACCGCGGCCTCTATGACCGGTTCGGCTACAGCAGTCTCTGCAGCGTCAGCCACCTTCTGCTCTTCCGGTTCATCAGCTATCGGCGTCGGTTCTGAAATTTCGGCCGCAACCTTTGCCGCAGATTTCTTAGCCGGTTTTTTCCGGGTACGTTTTGCTTTTTTACGAATTTCTACCAGATCCATGACCTAAAAACCCATCTTTCAATTCATGTTGAGTTCAGCCATCACCGCATTCATAACTGCTGCATCGATGACCTCGGCATCCCTGCCATACCCTTCAAGCAACGCCAGTGTTGCAGCATGATTAATCTTCCTCGGAATTCCGGTCGAATAACCATAAATAATTTCAATCGCATCCGCCTGAAACAAGCCTTTCTCGCCACCGGCAATCTCTATTCGGCAATCGAGATATTCGCTGATCTCTTCTTGGTCCAACGGTTTAAGATCGTACTGCAAGCCAAATCGTTGCCGCAACGGCTCATAAGCTCGGTGAGCGAGTCTTTTTCTAAGTTCCGGCTGCCCCATTAAGACAACACTTATGAGATTCTGGTCATCGAGTTGAAAATTAGTCAAAAGCCGGATTTCGTCAAACGTCTCCTTGTGCGGAACAAGTTGTGCCTCGTCAATAATCAAAACCGGACAACGCCCTTGCTCATAAAGTTGATACAGGGCTGTGGCTATCTGTTCGAGCAACTCTGCCTTGTATCTGGCCGGCTCAGCAATATCTAAACGAACCGCCAGAGACCGTAAAAACTCCATCGGCGACAGCCGCGGGTTAATCAGCAAAATCACCTTGTAAGTATCATCAAGTTCATCAATAAGAGCCCGCGACAACGTGGTTTTGCCACAACCTATTTCTCCGGTCAGCAAGATGAGATCGCGTTCCTCTACTGCATAAACCAGACGGGACAACGCCTCCTTGTGCTTCCGACTCAGGTACATAAAACGTGGATCCGGCGTTTTACTGAATGGTCGCTCGGTCAAGTCATAAAATTCTTTATACATTGACGTTACTATCCCCACGCAGAGCGTCACCCATCAAACCACCCACATCCAGAACCAGAATAGTTTTCTGATTACCCAGATCAGCTGCACCGGAAATACCCTTAACAAAAGAGAGGGTGTTGCCGAGCGATTTAATTACCACATCCTGCTGCCCGAGCAAGTCATCAACAACAATGCCGAGTCTTTTTTCAGCTAGCCCGACCACCGCAACAAAACAACGATTCGACTTATCGGCATCATTCTCGAGATCAAACACCTCTGCAAGTCGAAGTAACGGCAAAGTACTTTTACGTAATTCGATTACTTCTTTGCGCTCTATGGTCTGGATAGACGACTCATCGACCATCAGAGTCTCAAGCACTGAGTTAATCGGAATAGCGTAGGTTTTTCCTGCAACCTGAACGATCAGCGCCTTGATTATTGCCAGGGTGATCGGCAGGGTGATCGTAATGCTCGTCCCGCGACCAACAGCACTGTCTATTTCAATCATTCCGGAGAGCGCGGCTATGTTGTTTTTAACCACGTCCATACCGACGCCACGACCGGACAGTTCGCTGACTTCATCGCGGGTAGAAAATCCGGAGACAAAAACGAGGTCATAAATATCTTCCTGAGACAGCTCAGCATTGGCACTGATCAGTTTCTTTTCAATTGCTTTAGCCCGGATTACCTCAGGATCTATCCCTCTACCGTCATCCTTGATTTCGATAACAACATGATTTCCCCTTTGTGAGGCCCAGAGGCAGATAGTCGACTGTTCCGGCTTACCGGCCGCTCTACGCTCCTCAGGAGTTTCAATGCCATGGTCAATGGCATTACGAATAATGTGTTGCAACGGATCAGACAGATCCTCGACAATTAACTTGTCCAGTTCTGTATCTGCTCCCTGGATATCGAGCGCGACTTTTTTTCCTTGGGATTTAGCAACTTGCCGGACAATACGCAGCATTTTGTCAAACAACTGGGAGATTGGAACCATCCGTACATCCATGACGCCTTTTTGCAGTTCCTCAAGCTTCCGCTCCAATTCCCGGGTCGCCTTCTGGATGTCGTTTACAACCTCATCCCGACCGGTCGCCTTCATCTGCTCAGAGATGCCGGCGAAAACCCCCTTAGAAAGGACCAATTCACCGACGATGTTCATCAATTCATCCAGTTTGTCTATATCAACCCGAACCGTTCGACTGATTGAGCGCAGACTAGCCGAATCGGCCTGAGACTGAACAGGTAAGGTCTCGGCAGCATCAGCAGAAAACGATTCATCCGGCTCATCTGTGACGGACCTAACGGTATCACCACCGGCACTTCCACCGGAAACAATCGACTCAACCTTTACATCATCGCTACCGAACAGCTCGTTAACATCTTCAACCGTGGCCGCAGTGCCGAGCAACAATTGAAAAGAGATCCGTTCGCTCAGGTCACCAGCACACGGCAACGTGCTGACAACTTCACCAACCTGTTTGAGCACCTCACTGATCTCAGCCAAGCCCTGATCAAAATTTGCAAGATCGAAAGCAACTTCAACGCGCAGAAGATTATTGCCTTTTTTAAGGTTTTCCTGCAGACGATGCTCTTCATACTCGGTTAATATATTCAGGATCGAGGGATCAATAGCATATTTCTCGAAAAACCCCTCTTCACCTTTATCCTCTCCGGACAAAACATCCGCTATACGACTGATAACAGGCGCAACATCAATAGAAAACTCACCATCCTCACTTTTGCCTTGCACCAGCAGGGACAGGTACTCAAGGGACTCGAAAATTGTTTCAACAAGGTTATCCGATAAAGGCACCTTGCCGAGACGAAAATTATCAAGCAAATCTTCCATGTGGTGTGCCAGATCGGAAATATCCTGAAAACCAAACATCCCGGCCAAACCCTTGAGTGAATGAGCTCCACGGAAAATACTGTTAATCAATTCCGGGTCGATCTCGCCATTGTCGGGACGATCACCCATTTTCACAAGGTCAAGATGCAACCCTTCGATTATCTCTTCGGCCTCACCGAGAAACTCCTTGAGAGCCTGATCAGAGAATTCTGTCGACAAGGTAAGCTCCTAACCGAGATACTGCCGGACCAGGTCCTGCAGCTCTACTGGGTTGAAGGGTTTCACAAGGTAAGCATCAGCACCGAGAGACAAACCTTTGTCCCGGTCTTTCTCACTCCCCTCCGTGCTGATAATAAATAGCGGGGTTTCTTTATAATTAGGATTATTTTTGATAAAGCTGATCAGTTCAAGACCATTGATGTCAGGCATATTGATATCAGTAATAACCAGATCGACTTTTTCGCGCGGCAGAATTCTCAAAGCTTCAAAGCCATTGGCCGCTTCGATCAACTGATAATCACCCATCGCCGAGATTGTCGATACAATCAGGGAACGCATGGTCGATGAATCTTCAGCAATCAGAATTTTATAGGACACTATATTCGCTCCGTAATACCAAGACTAAACCGCTTGAGTACCCTTTAACCGTCGCTCAAGCAGAGCCCTCTCCATGGCCATTCCGGCCTGGGAAAGGAAGATCTCAAATGATTCTGTATCGCCCACAATCTCCTGTTTGGGCAGGTTATCACCATAAATCAGCGCGACAACGCCGCCCTCACTAAGAATAGGTCCGACAAAAACATCAAGCGGTTTCTGCCCACCTAATTTTTCAATCAGATAACGATCCCACTCACCATCACCAAACACAGCATGTTGCGGTGTCAGCTGTGCCAGAGTTGTACTGAAAATAGATTGTGAGTTCGCCGGTATTTTGATCTGTCTGATCAGAATATCAGCGCTATCCGCGGCTGAGTCGATGCCAAACTGGCCGAGCCCGATAATCTCATTGCCTTTAATAAAAAAGATCACGGCACGATTCATCAGCTCACTGGCAAAGCGTAGAACCAGAAGAATGGTGCCACCGCCAAGCGACGGATTGTTCAGTTCCTGCAACATCCCACCCAATAAATGAATACCTGGTGTCGGCTGTATTTTTCCTGGCCTGGCCTGTAAATCGGCATCATCAACCTCTTTCAGCAGTTCAGCACCAAAATGGTAACCGACCTCCTGATCAGAATCAGTCTCTACAACAGATGAAAGGCCCGGTGCCGCAAAACCAAAAACGGTTTCAGCAAGCTCGGTCAACATCTGCTGCCCGGCGTCTTCATTCAGTTCATTCTTGCGCGGTTTAGGGATCAACGCCGGCAATTTAAACTTGGCGAGTTTTTGCTCAACTTCCGGAGTAGGATGATCGGTCATCAACAGCAGCGTGAGGTCCTTGAAATCTTTTTTTACTTTCTGAATAATTTCGACCCCGCCGAGGATTCCGGTGCCATCGACTTTGGGCATTATCAGATCGACCAGCAACAAAGGCAGTTCCTGTTCGGCAACAGCTTTAACAACACCCTTCAGGAACTCTTTGGCGCTGGTGTACACCTTGACATCGAGACGTTGATCGCGAAGCCGGCGTGCCACCATCTGGGCCGTCAACTGATCGTCATCAACCAGATAAACTGTCTTGCCGACAAAAGCTGGTGTCAGGGCAGGTTCCTCTGTTGTTGCTTCTGCCTGCGGAATTGACGCTGCGGCTAAAGAAGAGGCCGCCTTTTCCAATTCGGCCGCACCCTCTTCGCCAAGCAACTCAACCACATCAAGCACCGGCCCCTCATCCTCATCGTCCAGCGGGACACCGTGATGTACCTTTTCGTCGAGAATCCGGCTCCCCTCCATGGCTAACCATTGCGGGTTCAGGCCGGAATCAAGCATAAACTGCAGCGGGTTGATGTTGCCGGAGGCAAGCACACTAGGCTCACCGAGATCAAACGAAAAGGAGCCTTCATTCCAGGTAAAGAAACTGTAGACAATCTTCTCGATCTGCTCCTTGGCAACTTCTTCAATTTTTTCGAGTGGAACAGAGAATTTTTCAGCCAGAATGGCACCAAGGCGAGGCGGGTTGTCGCTGTTGCGCTGAATGAACAGCGCCTTCTTTAAAGTTTCAACATCAACCAGATCACGTCTGACCAGCAGGTCACCAAGGTTCACCCGGCTGGCACTGGTGGTCGCACGAATAACCTGACCGTTCAGAAAAGTAACTTTTCCGGTACGGCCGGTACTCTCGAGAGTCAAAACTCCCGATTTACGACTCAGACTTACGATCTGCAGAATTTCTCCGAGACCGAGGTCTTCCAGGTTCCCTACGAGACTCAT
>CBDUUF010000074.1:0-6974 GCA_965370375.1 uncultured Desulfuromonadaceae bacterium | reverse complement strand
GCGGCACGACCATGCAACGATTGTCTGATGAATGGGGAAAACAGTGTCCGGATTGTGGAGGTCACCACTTCCCGCACATCCACCCTTGCGTTATCGTTGTCGTCCGTCGACCGGGTGAAATACTTATGGCCCGAAAAGCCGAGTGGCCGGAAGGTCGCTACAGTCTGGTCGCCGGTTTTCTCGATTTCGCTGAATGCCTCGAAGAGGCGGTCGCCCGTGAGGTGATGGAAGAGACCGGAATTCAGATCAATAATATTCGTTATGTCGGTAGTCAGGGTTGGCCATTTCCGAGCCAGCTGATGGCCGGGTTTGTAGCTGATTACGTCGCTGGTGAGGTGGTGGTTCAGGCGAAAGAGTTGGAGGATGCCGGTTGGTTTTCCCTCGATGATCTGCCGCTGTTACCGCCGAAGCGGAGTATCTCCCGCTATCTGATCGACACCTACGCCAGACTGTCGGATGAGGATGCAAATGGTTGAGCAGTTGATCAAAAAATATTTTACGGTGCCCCGTCGGGAGATTGCTTATCTGCGTTTCACCTTTGAAGCTTATGACGGGTTGATGTTTATGCGGACGTTGAAGGCGGCTGAAGGTTTAATCGAAGTCGGTTATCCGCCAGATCAGTGTGCTGATGCCGAAGCTCTACTGGTGGCAGTGGCTGCCGAGGTCAGCTTGACTGTGGCTGAGCGGCCACCGGCGGAAGAGTATGACCTTATTTAGAAGATACTTAAGGGGACGTTGTTGATATATTGATAATTAACAACTCCTCGCAATGTCTGACCACGCCTTTTCAGGAGGTCTAAAATGCAGGTTATTGTTGATCTTTGCCTTGTGCCGATGGGTGTCGGCGTTTCAGTTTCGCGCTACATTGCAGCCTGCCAAAAAGTGCTTGAAGAGGCAGGTCTGGAATTCGTCATGCATGCTTATGGAACCAATATTGCGGGGGAATATGATGCGGTTTTCGCAGCGATCCGCCGTTGTCACGAACGCGTCCATGCAATGGGCGCGCCACGTATCACCACCACGATTAAATTAGGCAGCCGTACTGATCGCGAGCAGAGCATGACCGACAAAGTCGAGAGTGTGCGCAGTAAGTT
The DNA here is from genome assembly GCA_965370375.1 of uncultured Desulfuromonadaceae bacterium. Taxonomy (GTDB): domain Bacteria; phylum Desulfobacterota; class Desulfuromonadia; order Desulfuromonadales; family UBA2294; genus Kmv16. Next base: position 5,880 of record CBDUUF010000074.1, on the reverse strand, counting down.
AGTTTGAATCTGACAAGCGATCAGGCCGTTACGACACTGAATTCTGGCGAGTCCAGAACCGCTTTTTTGACCGAGCACTGATCCGTGACACGGATAATTGTCTTCTTGTATTTATCCGGGAAACCGTCCGGCAGGTGGATAATGAGCTTGACCTGGTTGAGACGATTGGTGTCGCTGTTGCGCTCGGTATCCAGCGTAATATGCATACCGGTGGTGTCGATTTCGCGTTGTTGACAGAAACGCAGGGCATAGAACCCGGCGCAGGTGCCGATCGAAGCAAGAAACAGAGCGAAGGGCGAGGCGGCTGAGTTGTTACCACCATTTTCTGTCGGTTGGTCGGTCTTGATCGTAAATCCATCAGCTTCGGCGTTGACAGCAACACCGCCGGGGAAGGTTATGTCAATCATGATTTGTAAATCCTCGTTCAATGGGTTTGTTTAAACAAGCCCTGTTTGGTTTGATGCGCCCTATTTTTTAGTAAGGTTGTCATTTCGAACACAGAGAGAAATCTTGGTCTTGACCTTTCTGGAAAACGAAGTAAGATCTCTCCCTTCGGTCGAGATGACAAACCTTACCACCCCTTACCGAGCGGTTCCATCGTCTCTAGTCTGTACTTTCTACTGCCAAGCCCTACTTTTTCAGCGTGAACCAGAGTTGTTTCCCAGTCGATCTGAGGATAGACGCCACGGAACTTGTCGCCACCCGGCTCGTGACCGGTCTGCATCGCTGTGTCGTTAAATCCTTGAGACTGGTTGACGAGGTCAGCACAGGCCTGATCGATGGCGACCGGGTCAGTTGCGGCGAGAATGCCGATATCCGGAACGATCGGCGCGTCCGAATGACCGTAGCAGTCACAGGCGGGTGAAACCTGGGTGACGAAACTGATGTAGAGCTGCTTCGCCTGCTTTCCACTGGTCGCCCCCAGGGCGTACTCAGCCATTTTCTGCATTACTTTGCCGGATTCTTCGTTCCAGCTGATACGAATCGCGCCCGGGTCGCAGACGCTGATGCAGCGGCCGCAACCGACACATTTTGCGGCGTCAAGCTTAGCACTCTTTGCATCGAGTTTGATCGCATCATGTGCACACGCTTTAAGGCAAGCGGCGCAGAGGGTGCAGTGCTCTTCGGCGATGGTCGGGGCGACGGTCGAGTGTTGTTCCATTTTCCCTTCACGGCTGGAACAGCCCATAGCGAGGTTTTTGATCGCCCCACCGAAACCGGTCAATTCGTGGCATTTGAAATGTGTCATAGTAATTAGTGCGTCGGCTTCTAGGATTTCCAGACCGATATCTGCCGTCTCAAGGAGCTCGCCGTTGACTTTGACGCGTCGGGCCGAATGACCACGCAGGCCGTCGCACATGATCAGCGGAGCCCCGGCGACCGCATAGGCAAAACCGTTTTCGATACCACAATTAAGGGCTGAGACTGCCTCTTTGCGTTCACCCGGGTAAAGGGTGCAGGAGTCGGTCAGAAACGGCTTGCCGCCAAGCTGTTTGATTTGGTCGACGATTTTACGGACAAAGGTTGGACGGATGAAGGCGTGGCCACCTTTTTCACCGAAGTGTAGCTTGATCGCAGTCAGATCACCGGCTGAGATGATGTTATTGAGGCCGGCTAGTTCAGCCAGGCGAACCAGCTGGGTATGAAGATTCTCCCGGTTGCCGGCACGCAGGTCGGTAAAGTAGACGGTGCTTTGCATATACTGTCTCCTTGTGGTTCGTTAGACAGTGGATTATTTTAAATCAGCGTCTGTGAAAGGTATATCGTTAATTTCGAGGCTCAAAGCGAGTTCCGGAGTGAACTTCAGGCCGAGTTGGGTCGGAGCATCGGGCTCGGTTAGAATGTGACAGACGGTTGTCATCACCTGTCGATCTCCAGGCCAGAATGGCTTGCGAAAGCGCAGGGTAAGTGGTGTGCCGATTGCAAAAACCTGCTCACACTCAATAGCGATACCGACCGTGCTGATGTTGTGGCTCATGGCCGGCATGAAGGTTGACTGGTTTGCCTGGGCATATTCAACGATCGCATGCCGTTTACGGCGGACTCCTTTACGATTATCCAGTTGATGCGGCGAAACAGCATTACGAAATAGTTTGGCTTTGTAGAGTTCGCTGTCAGCACGGCGCAGTAGATCGATGGCTGTTTCTTCCGGTGATTCATGCAGAGCGAAACCGGCACTTATGGTCAGGTTTTTGCGGTCGAGCAAGTGCTGGTCCGCAATGTTGAGCTTTTCGACGTTTTGTCTGATCCGGTCGGTGATGGTAAAGGTTTGTTCAGCGGTGACCTGAGTCAGGATGATCCCAAACTCTTCGCCGCCGTAACGTGCGGCTACATCACCATCACGTACACCAGCCAGAACCTCTCCTGCTACCTGCTGCAGGGCAAGATCGCCGGCGACGTGCCCGCAACGATCATTGTACTGTTTAAAATGGTCAATGTCGAACAACACACAGCCGACTGTCGCTTCGCCCGGTTGTGGGCGTTGACTGGCTAGTTTGCTGAGATGGGTTTTGAAATATGTCTGGTTGAACAGTCCGGTCAGACCGTCATGCATCGATGCCTTGCGGATCTGCTTCAGCTCGTTCGCTTCGACGATGCGCGGATCATCGAGTTCACGCACAACCTGATGCAGGTAGTCGAGCAGAGCCGGGCGCAGACCATTTTTTTGCCGGTTGCTGACCAGAACCCGTTCGCGATGGTCGATCGCCTCCTGCCAATACCGGGTAGCAGTTTCAACCTTAAAAGATTTGTCGACCAGGTGGCGCAATACTTCCTGATAGACCAGATTGCCGTGTTGCACTGCCAACTCAGCAACACCTTCGATCAGGCAGATATCGTCGTCAGCACATTCCTTAAACAGATTGTCAATTGCGAGTTTCATTATAGTCAGTCGGTTCCGCTTGGGGCCTTGTCGGCTGTTTGATCTTGTAGGTACAAGGTCTGGCTCGGGAACGCAAGCTCCAGGCCCATCCCTTCGATAATATCCATGATCTGCAGGCAGAGGTCTTGTCGGGCGTCGAGATATTCACCCCATACCGTGGTTGTCGTAAAACAGTAGACCATTATGTCGAGAGATGAGGCACCGAAGTCGGTGAAGTTGACCAGAAAAAACTCCTGATCAATAGCCGGGTGAGTGCGTAGCAGCTCACGGATTTTCTCAACAGCGGTGTGGATCTGCTTCGCGTCAGCGTCGTAGGTGATGCCAAGATTCAGCTTGATCCGGCGCTTCGGCATACGACTGAAATTATCGATGGCCATATTGGCGATAACAGCGTTGGGTACAGTAATCAGGGTCTTGGCAAAAGTCCGGATTTTGGTCGAGCGGAAGCCGACTTCTTCTATTGTCCCTTCAATACTGCCGGCAACGACCCAGTCGCCGGATTTGAAAGGTTTGTCAAAGATGATCATCAGTGAGCCGAAGACGTTGGCAATCGAGTCTTTGGCGGCCATGGCGATGGCGATGCCGCCGATGCCGAGGGAGGCGAGCAGTCCGGAGATCGAGTAGCCGAGATTCTGGATTGCCATTAAAATGGCCAGAAAAATAATTACCCCGCGCAGGGCTTTGCTGAGCATGCTGGCCAGATTGTCATCGAGGGTCGATTCTGACCGCTCGGCCCATCTTTTCATGTAACGGTCAAAGATGCTGACCAGGTTGAACATTGACCAGGTGATAGCAATGGTGACCAGTACCAGCACCAGAGCGCCGGATAACGCTTGCAGATTGACCGGTTTAACCGGTAGTTGCAGCGTCTCCAGCGCCAAAAAAAGGCCCCCGATGAAAATCAGAAATTCAGCCGGTTTTTGCAGACTGGTGATGATCAGGTCATCATAGGTATTTTTGGTTTTTGCAGTAAACGAATGCAGAACCTTGTCGTAGACGATGCCAAATATTTTTTTGACAATCCAGGCGACAATCAGGATGCCGAGAGCGGTGACCCACAGTTCGAGGGTGATACCGAGAAAAGTCTGGTCTAAAAAAGATTGAATAGATTCCATGATTTATCCTTAAAGAGATCGCTATTTTTAGCAGATACGGCGGTTTAATGCAAGGTGTTCACCACTCAGGCAAAACCCTGCAGGTATGGTAAACTCTGAAAATAACTGGGGCAATCAGTATAAAGGAGACAATCATGAGTACGTCGCTTAACAGCTTTTCGACCCGCGGTAAAATACAGGCTGGAGCCAGCGAATACACCCTGTTCAGTCTGAAAAAACTGTTGGCAAACGGCCACCCGGAAGTAACGCGATTGCCATTTACTTTGAAAATCTTGCTCGAAAATCTACTCCGTTTCGAAGATGGTGCAACCGTGACGGCTGAAGATGTTCGGGCCTTACTCGCGTGGCTTGGTGATCACAAGTCAACACACGAGATAGCTTTCCGCCCGGCCCGGGTGCTGATGCAGGATTTTACCGGCGTACCGGCGGTGGTCGACCTGGCGGCGATGCGTGATGCGATGGCGGCGGCCGGTGGCGATGTGGCGCAGATTAATCCACAGGTTCCGGTCGACCTGATCATCGATCATTCAGTGATGGTTGACCGCTACGGTGATGAACAAGCGTTTCAGGCTAATGTAGAGAAAGAGATGGAGCGCAACCGTGAACGCTATGCATTTTTACGTTGGGGGCAGCTCGCTTTCGATAATTTTCGCGTCGTACCGCCCGGTACCGGTATCTGCCATCAGGTTAATCTTGAATACCTCGGCCGTACCGTCTGGGTCGATGAGGTTGATGGTGAAAAGATGGCCTACCCCGACAGCCTGGTCGGCACCGATAGCCATACCACCATGATCAACGGCCTGGCTGTTCTCGGTTGGGGGGTTGGTGGTATCGAGGCCGAGGCGGCGATGCTCGGTCAACCGGTCTCCATGCTGATTCCCGAAGTGGTCGGCTTCCGCCTGACCGGTGCGCTACGTGAAGGGGTGACAGCGACCGACCTGGTTCTGACTGTTACGAAAATGTTGCGTGAGTTCGGTGTGGTCGGCAAATTCGTCGAATTTTTCGGTAACGGTCTGGCGCAAATGTCGCTGGCCGACCGGGCGACTATCGCCAATATGTCGCCGGAATTCGGTTCGACCTGCGCCTGGTTCCCGATTGATCAGGTCACCCTCGACTATCTAACTCTGACCGGCCGCAGTGCCGAGACAGTGGCGCTGGTTGATGCCTATGCCAAAGAGCAGGGGCTGTGGCGCTACGAGGATGCAGCGGATCCGGAGTACAGTGCGGTGCTTGAGCTTGATCTCGACAGCGTGGTGCCGAGCTTGGCCGGGCCGAACCGTCCGCAGGAGCATGTGACATTGCAGACAATCCGGGCGGCGACCGAGGCGGTAGTTGCCGCAGATGAACCGGCAGCCGGTGTGCCGGTCAGCGGCAGCGACTATAGCCTCAACTCGGGCGATGTGGTGATTGCCGCGATTACTTCATGCACCAACACCTCAAATCCGGCGGTTATGATCGCGTCCGGGCTGGTCGCGCGCAAGGCGCTGGCCAAAGGCTTGCAGAGTAAACCTTGGGTAAAAACCTCCCTCGCCCCCGGCTCGAAGGTTGTCACCGCCTATCTTGAACAGGCTGATCTGCAAAAAGATCTCGATGCGCTCGGCTTCAATCTGGTCGGCTACGGCTGCACCACCTGCATCGGTAATTCCGGTCCGCTCGACCAGCCGATCGCTGAGGCGATCAAACAGGGCGATCTGACCGTCTGTTCGGTCCTCTCCGGCAACCGCAACTTCGCCGGGCGGGTGCATGCCCAGACCAGAGCCAGTTGGCTCGCTTCACCGCCGCTGGTGGTCGCTTACGCCCTGGCCGGCACCACCCGTATCGATCTGAGCAGTGAACCACTCGGTATCGGCAACGATGGTCAGCCGGTCTATCTCAAGGATATCT
>CBDUUF010000073.1:0-6976 GCA_965370375.1 uncultured Desulfuromonadaceae bacterium | reverse complement strand
CATGGCCTCGGCCGGCGAGATGTCCTGATGCTGCAGCAGCACTTCGGCGATCTGGTCGCCGATGCGCAATACCGGGTTGAGGGCGGTCATCGGTTCCTGAAATACCATGGCGATCCGATTGCCGCGCACCCGGCGCATCTCCGGCTCCGTCAGGTGCAGCAGATCTTCACCGTCAAATTTGATCTGGCCACCGACGATCTTGCCTGGTTCCGGAACCAGTCGCAGCAGGGAGAGGGCGGTGACCGACTTGCCGCAGCCGGATTCGCCGACCAATGCCATGGTCTCACCCTTTTGCAGCGAAAAGGAGATACCGTCGACCGCTTTGACGATACCGTTCGGGGTGAAAAAGTAAGTTTTTAGGTCATGGACTTGAAGCAATGCCGATTCCGTTGGATAGTGGGTTGATGAGGTTGTTTAATTTACACGTAATAGTGGCTGACGGTCAAGTAAGGAGGTTTCGCTGAGCCGGGCAACGTGCTAGGATGCGGCGTTTAAACCGCTACTTGTTAATACAGTGGCGTACAAGGAGTTTTTTATGTCAGATTATGTCGACCTGCACCTGCATACCACCTGTTCGGACGGCAGTCATTCGCCGGAAGATGTGGTTAGAATGGCAGCAGAGGCAGGTTTGCGGGCCGTTGCAATTTGTGATCATGATGCCCTTGATGGCACCGACGCAGCGCTTAAGGCCGGTGAAAAGTATGCTGTTGAGGTGATCACCGGCGTTGAGTTGTCGGTCGTCTGGGAGCAGTACAGCGATGTGCATCTACTCGGCTACGGCTATGATCATCAAAATCAGGAACTCTGTAGCAGTCTCAAGGAGTTTCGCGATTTTCGCCGCAACCGGAATGTCCTGATCGTTGAACGGGTCAACGAGCGCTTGCTTGAACAGGGGCGCGCACCGCTCGATGTCGCCGACGTACAACGTCGGGCGGCTGGAGCTATCGGTCGTCCGCATATCGCCATGGCGCTGATCGATCACGGTTATGTTCGCGATACTGAAGAAGCATTTCTGAAATACTTGGTGCCGTGCAATGTACCGAAGAGGATGTTCCCGATGGCTGAGGCGATCAAGCTGATTCATGCGGCTGGCGGTGTCGCGGTGCTGGCCCACCCGCCGTTTATCTCACCGGAAAGATCGGTATTGCTTGAGCTGTTTGACAGTTTTCAGCAGATGGGACTCGACGGGATTGAGGCGTATAACTCCGGATCAAGCAACGAGGATATTGACTGGACCATAACCGCTGCGGTTCAGCGTGGCTTGCTGGTAACCGGCGGTAGTGATTTTCATGGTTTGACCAAAGGGTCAATCGCTATCGGTAGTGGCCGGGGCAATCTGAAGATTCCTTACAGCTGTGTCGAAAAAATACACGCTGTGATTGCCCGACGAGTGGTCGGATTATAAACATGGAAATACGTGATTTTTTTGCCACAGCCCCGAAGGGGATCGAGAGTCTGCTCGCTGACGAGTTGCAACAATTCGGTGCGACGGCGGTTAAGCCGATCACTGCCGGCGTCTCTTTTCGCGGCACGATGGAGACGGCGTACCGGGCCTGCCTCTGGTCGCGACTGGCGAGCCGGATTCTAATGCCGATCAGCAATTTTGTCGCAACCGACCCTGATCAACTGTATGCAGCCTGCAACAGTTTTCCGTGGGAAGAACATTTTTCAGTTGACCAGACCTTTGCCGTCGATGCCAGCCTGGTCGGATCCAAACTTACTCATTCACACTATGCCGCCCTGCGGGTCAAAGATGGCATAGTTGATCGCTTTCGTGATTTGTCTGGCAGCCGTCCATCGATCGATACCCGGGCCCCGGACTTGCGGATAAATATGCACCTGCGCGGCAAGAAGGGGACGCTCTCCATCGATCTCTCCGGTGAAAGTCTGCATCGTCGTGGTTATCGGCATGAAAAGGGCTTGGCACCTTTGAAGGAAAGTCTGGCGGCGGCTATTTTGTTGCAGTCGGATTGGCCGGAGATAGCTGCCGCCGGTGGCGTCTTTTGTGATCCGATGTGTGGTTCCGGTACCCTGCCGCTCGAAGCGGCGATGATCGCTGCCGATATGGCTCCGGGCTTGTTGCGCGAGCGCTTTGGTTTCTCGGCCTGGACCGGCCACGATGATTCCGTCTGGCAGACATTGCGTCAGGAGGCGACAGAACGCCGCGAGGCTGGGCTACAAAATTTACCGAAAATTGTCGGTTATGATGCCGACCCGCTGATGATCCGCAGCGCCCTGGCCAATGCCGAGGCGTGCGGACTGGATAAAGCGGTTCACTTTGAAAAACGTTCGATCCAGACCAAGGATCGGTTGTTGCCGGAAAGCAATCGGGCACCGGGGCTGGTAGCGGTCAACCCGCCTTATGGTGAACGCCTCGGTCAGCGCAAGGATCTTTATGTGGTTTACCGGCGTCTCGGCGAACGGCTGCTCGAGGAGGCGATCGGCTGGACGGCGACGGTGCTAACCAGTGACAGTGAACTCGGTCATGCGATCGGCCTCAAGCCGTATCAAGACACTGAATTGTTCAACGGCGCTATCGCCTGTCGACTGTTGCAATATGTTGTGCCGCTTGATGCACCTTCGGCCGGCGCAGCCGGAGAGCTGTCAGCCGGGGCCGAAATGTTTGCCAATCGCCTGCATAAGAACCTTAAACGTCTCAGTCGCTGGGCGAAGCGACAATCGATAAGCTGTTACAGGGTTTATGATGCGGATATGCCGGAATATGCAGTTGCTATCGATCTGTATGACGACGCAGTGCATGTTCAGGAGTATGCCGCGCCTGATTCGGTCGATCCGGTCGATGCTCATTCCCGCCTGCAGGATGTGCTTGCCGTAATCCCCGAGGTGCTGTCGGTAGCCCCGGAGAAGGTTTTCCTCAAGGTGCGTCAGCGTCAGCGCGGCAAGGAACAGTATCAGCGCCAGGCAAAGCAGGGCGAATTTTTTGCAATTGACGAGGACGGCGCGCGGCTGTTGGTCAACCTGACCGATTATCTCGATACTGGCTTGTTCCTGGATCATCGCCCGATGCGGCGTATACTGAAAAAGCAGGCGGACGGGAAGCGTTTTCTCAACCTGTTCGCCTACACGGCGACGGCGAGTGTGCAAGCTGCGCTCGGTGGTGCGGTCGAGACGACCAGCGTCGATATGTCATATACCTATCTCGACTGGGGACGACGCAATTTCGAGTTAAACGATTTGCCGGACGATAAACATCGTCTGATTCAGGCCGATTGTCTTGAATGGATCGCGCAGGCTAAAGACAAATTTGATCTGATTTTTCTCGATCCGCCGACCTTCTCCAATTCGAAACGGATGGAGGAGTCGTTTGACATTCAGCGCGACCATGTGGCACTGATTCAGTCTACAGCCCGTCTTCTGGCCGAAGGAGGTGTCTTGATCTTCTCGACCAACAGACGGCGATTCAAGCTTGACAGCGACGCTCTGGCCGATCTGAAAATCACTGATATTACCCGGCAGACATTTGATGAAGATTTTATCCGTCGGCCGCAGATTCACAGCTGTTTTCAAATCAGTTATTAGCCGGTTTTGTAGGGCTTTTTCGCTGATAGTTTTATATTTTTTTTCTGTTGAATATTTGTTAAAGTTCTGCCGGTGTAACTAAATAGTCGGGTAGTGGATATTTACCGGAGTGATCCGCAGGGCAGGTGTATGAAAATACAGAATAAAAACATTCGTCAAGTGATCGGCCTGATGTTGCTTCTGGCGACACTGACGCTTTCTGCCTGTGGCCTTTCCGGTTTGCAGGACGGCTTCTCTCGGGCGATCATGAATCAGCCCGATCCTGAGACGATACGTGAAGGTTTGCCGTCGTTCCTGATTGCCACCGATGCAATGATTGAGGCCGAGCCGGAAAGTGTCAGCCGCCTCATTACTGGCGCCGAACTCTACAGCGCTTTTACCGGCCTGTTTCCGCATGAGCCGGTGCGGGCAAAAATATTGGCATCACGGGCCCGCGCTTATGGTGAAAAAGCCTTTTGTCTGGTCGCTGATATCGAGTGTAATCTCGAAAAAATAGATTATCAGCAGTTTTCGGAGTTGCTGGCAGAGTTTGACGATGATGAGGTTTCGGTGTTGCTCGGTTATGCGACCGGTTGGCTCACCTGGGCCAATGCCAACCGTGATGACTGGTCGGTGGCAGCTGGACTGCCGAAGATTCAAGCGACTCTGGAGCGGATTGTCGTCCTGCAGGAAAATTTCCGCTTCGGTACGGCACATAACTACCTCGGAATCCTGAAAACCCTGCGGCCACCGTCGCTCGGCGGCAAACCGGATGAGGCGAAGGCCCATTTTGAACGGGCCATCGAACTATCTGCCGGTCGAAACCTTTCGGCTCGAACCGATTACGCCGAGTATTACGCCCGCCTGATCTATGATCGTGAACTGCATGACCGTCTGCTGAATGAAGTTCTGCAGATGCCGATTGAGGCACCAGGCCTGACTTTAATGAACAGTCTGGCCAAGCGCCGGGCGCAGACTCTACTAGAGTCAGCTGAAGACTACTTTTAAATGGCCAGTCATCTCAGGATGACAGGCTATCTTTCGTTTGTAATTTTAGAACTGAACAGGATGAGACCGATGAAAATCATTCGATCATTTTCTCTGCTAATACTGGCCTTGCTGATTCCGGTCAGTATCTTTGCTACCACCATCAAAATAGCTACAGCAGCTCCTGAAGGCTCCGGCTGGATGCGTGAAATGCGGGCTGGGGCTACCGAGATCAAACAACTGACCGACGGCCGGGTGAAGATTAAATTTTTTGCCGGCGGCGTGATGGGTAATGACAAAAGCGTGTTGCGCAAAATGCGGGTTGGCCAATTGCATGGTGGTGCGTTTACTACCGGCAGCCTGGACAGTGTGGTCAAGGATGCCAGTCTGTTTAGCCTGCCGCTGACCTTCCGTTCTTACGAAGAAGTCGATTTCGTGCGTAGCCGTATGGACAGCGACCTGAAGAAGTTGATTGAAGACGCCGGTTTTGCCTGTTTCGGTTTTGCCGGTGGCGGTTTTGCCCTGCTGATGTCGGAACACCCTGTACGGACTACCGATGATATTAAAGGTCGTAAGATCTGGGTGCCGGAAGGGGATAACATCAGCTATCGGGCGATGGAGTCGCTCGGCCTGGCGCCGGTGACCCTGCCGATCACTGATGTCATGACCGGACTGCAGGCTGGCCTGATTGAAGTGATCGCTGCATCGCCGATCGGTGCTCTGGCTTTTCAGTGGCATACCCGGGTCAAATATGTGACCAACACACCGCTCTCATACCTTTACGCGACCATGGTGATCAACAAGAAGGCTTTCTCTAAAATTTCCGCGGCCGATCAGTTGATTGTCCGCGAGGTGATGGAAAAGATTTATGTCCGGATTGATCGGGCAAATCGAGCCGACAATGAGGCAGCCAGTCAGGCAATGGCCAGCGCCGGGATCGAGTTTGTCGATTCCCCCGATGAAGTGATTACCCAATGGCGCAATGTTGCCAGCGTGCTGATTAATGAAATGCAGCAGGATGGTGAAATCTCTGCCAAGCTGTATGGCCGCTTGCAGTCGTTGCTTGAGCAGTATCGCAACGGTCAGGTTTCCGCGAACAAATGAATCCCCCGGCCAAGAACATTGTGCAGCGTTTGCGCGATATCTGCACGGTTTGTGAAGATAGTCTGCTCCTGCTGATTCTGTTCACAATGATCGGGCTCGGCACCATGCAGATTGTGCAACGGAATATTTTCGGCACCAGTTTTGTCTGGACTGATGAATTGCTCCGTTTGCTGGTGCTGTGGCTGGCGATGGCCGGTGCCGTCGCTGCCAGTCGTGATGACCGTCACATTGTCATCGATCTCCTCTCCAGGTTTCTCAACGACAAGCACGCCTTGTCGATCCGTTCCGTTATCGACCTGTTTACCGTTGCCGTATGTGCCTTGCTTGCCTGGCACACCGGTCGTTTTGTACATGGTGAATGGGAATTCGGTGCGACCTTGTTCTATGGTGTGCCCGCCTGGCCGTTTGAGGCGGTGATTCCGGTTGCTTTTGCCATTATCGCCTACCGCTATCTGTTGTTTCTCTTCGTGCATGCCCGGCAGGCGATCGCCTTGTGGAGGGCTGCATGATTTTTGCCGTCATCCTGATACTGCTTGCCCTGGCTGGTGCACCTCTGTTTGCCATTATTGCCGCCAGCAGCATGTGGGGCTTTCATGAGTCCGATATCGATCTGTCGGTGATGGCGATTGAGATCTTCCGTATCGCGGAGATGCCGATCCTGCTGGCAATTCCTCTGTTTACCTTTGCCGGTTATCTGCTCAGCGAAAGCGGCGCTCCAGGCCGTCTGGTCCGTTTGACCCGGGCCTTTATCGGTTGGATGCCAGGGGGGCTGGCGATTGTCGCGCTGGCCGCATGTGCATTTTTTACTGCCTTTACCGGCGCTTCCGGGGTGACAATTATCGCCCTCGGTGCGCTACTCTATCCGGCGCTGATCGAAGATGGCTATGGTGAAGATTTCAGCCTTGGACTGGTAACCACCTCCGGCAGTCTCGGCCTGCTGTTCGCACCGTCGCTGCCGTTGATTCTTTACGGTATTGTTGCCCAGCAGGCTGCGCCAGGCGCCGGGGTGTCGATTGATCGACTGTTTGCCGCTGGTTTTTTGCCGGGGATGTTGATGCTGATTCTGCTCAGCGGCTGGACCATCTGGCGCAACCGTAAAAACCGGACACCGCTCGAACGTTTCTCCGGCCGACAGTTGCTCGCCGCGGTTCGCGAGTCGATCTGGGAGATTCCGCTGCCGATCGTGGTTCTCGGCGGTATTTACAGCGGCTACTTCGCAGTCTCTGAAGCGGCGACGGTTACCGCCGTCTATGTCCTGATTGTTGAGGTCTTCATCCTGCGAGAGATTACCTGGCGGGGGCTGCCGGCGCTGGTGCACAAATCGATGAGTCTGGTCGGCGGTATCATGCTGATTCTTGGGCTGTCG
>CBDUUF010000072.1:0-6992 GCA_965370375.1 uncultured Desulfuromonadaceae bacterium | reverse complement strand
TACTTTTCTTTAGTTCGCACAAAGAAAAGTAATGCGCTGCCGGGCGCCCCCGGCATTAAAAAAAGGTGTTGAGATTTTAAAGTTGAGAACAATCTGTGCCTGCCCGCTATAGCGTCAGCGGGTGGTTGCAATCTGCGGTCTGCTCTCCGCCAGTTTCCAGAAACCATCCGCTGTTTTTGTAATATCGACACCGAGCGGCGCACAGAGCCCGGCAAAGTCAGCTGCGAATTCAGTGTCAGCTGCTAATGGCCGTGGCTGGAACAGCACATCATGATTGGCAACATTCAACGGCAATATCTCGGCGGACTTGACTCCACCGTCCGCCAGCGTCACCCGGGCCAGTCCGCCGATTGTGGCGTTGCGGCTGTATGAGCCGAAAGCGAAATTGCCGAGGCTGTAGTAAATTACGCCACCGTTATAAAATTCGACCCCTTGTAGCACATGCGGATGATGGCCGATTACGACCTGGGCGCCGCTGTCGATGGCGATCCGGGCCAGACGCTGTTGGTAATCTTTCGGTTCGGTCATCAGCTCAGCGCCCCAGTGAAACGAGACCACAACGTAGTCGACGAACTCCCGCAGGCGGCGTACGTCCTTACGAATGAACTTGGTGTAACCGGGGGCAGTACCGGGACGGTCGGCCTTGGCGTAGAAGCTTTTTGGCAGGGTGTTCGAGTAAGCGAGGAAACCGACCGAGCCATTTTTGGTGGCGAGGGCGGTTGGCCGACGGGCCTGCTGCAGATTTGCACCAGCACCGGTGTAGCGCAGGCCGTGCGGACGCAGGGCGGCGATGGTGTCGGTGACGCCATTCGGGCCGAAATCGCCGATATGGTTATTGGCCAGAGTCAGGATCGTCAACCCAGCCCGTTGCATGGCTGCCGCCGCTTCCGGATCGACTTTGAAGGTATAGCTCTTGTCTTCAACCGGTTCTGCCTGCCGGGTCAGCGGCGCTTCGAGGTTGGCCATGGCGATATCGGCCGAGTGGAAGATGTCGGCTACATCGCGATACGGGTAGTCGAAGCCGTGCTGACGGACAGTCGCCTCGGCACTGCCGCCGAGCAACAGATCACCGGTGGCAACCAGGGTGATCGAGCCAGATTCCGCTGCAGCCGGCAGGGCAAACAATAAGAAAGTCAGGCTAAAGATGACAGGTTTTATGTGGAACATATTCGGCAAATGACTCCAAGTGCGCTAAGCTATTGACGCTGAGTAACAGGGGTGTTAATAATATCTGCCTTATTTCCGCCAATACAAGGATTTTTTTGATGATCGACAATAAATTGTTGCGCGAAAATCTAAATGACGTCCAGAGCCGCCTGGCAACCCGGGGCGATGGCCACGATCTTTCGTGGTTTAATGACCTGGACAGCAGTCGCCGCGCCCTGCTCGGTGAATCGGAAACCCTCAAGGCTGAACGGAATAAAGTTTCGGCGCTGATTGGCAAGACCAAGGACAAAAGCCAGGTTCAGGATGAAATCGTCCGGATGAAACAGGTCTCGGCCCGGATCAAGGAACTCGATGAGGAGTTGCGGGGCATTGCCGATGATCTGAACGGACGTCTGTTGCTGGTGCCGAATCTTCCGGATGCCGCCTGTCCGGTTGGTGCGTCGGAAGATGATAATGTCGAACTCCGCACTTGGGGTGATATTGAGCAGCGTGCCTACGAGCCGAAGGCGCACTGGGACCTTGGCAAGGATCTCTGTTTTCTCGACTTTGAGCGGGCGGTGAAGCTTTCCGGTGCCCGATTTTCAGTGCTTATGGGGGCCGGTGCCAGACTTGAGCGTGCCCTGATTAATTTCATGCTTGATCTGCATACCGAGCAGCATAAATACGTTGAGGTTCTGCCGCCCTTCATGGTAAATAAAGACTCAATGACGGGGACCGGACAGCTCCCCAAATTCGAGGATGATCTTTTCCATGCCGAAGGCGTCGATCTGTTTCTGATCCCGACCGCCGAAGTTCCGGTGACTAATCTGCATCGGGACGAGATTCTTGCTGACGCTGATTTGCCGATCTGTTATACCGCGCACACACCCTGCTTTCGCAAGGAGGCCGGTTCACACGGCAAGGATACACGCGGATTGATCCGTCAGCACCAATTCAACAAGGTGGAGTTGGTCAAGTTTACCCGGCCGGAAGATTCAAATACTGAACTCGAGAAATTGCTCGATAATGCTGAAGAAGTTCTCCGTCAGTTGAAGTTGCCGTATCGGGTCGTCGATCTCTGCAGTGGCGATATCGGTTTTTCCGCAGCTCGAACCTTTGATATTGAAGTCTGGCTGCCGGGACAGGCGACTTACCGGGAGATTTCATCCTGCTCCAATTTTCGCGATTTTCAAGCGCGGCGGGCATCGATTCGCTACCGTGCCGAAGGTGGCGGCAAACCGGCCTTCGTACATACTATAAATGGTTCAGGTCTGGCAGTCGGTCGGACGCTGCTGGCGGTTTTAGAAAATTATCAACAGGCTGATGGCTCGGTGTTGATTCCCGAGGTGTTGCGCCCTTACATGGGTGGCCTGGAGCGGATTACCGCATAAATAAATATTCGGAGGAGTGGTCGAGAGGCTTAAGGCGGCGGTCTTGAAAACCGTTGAACGAGAGTTCCGTGGGTTCGAATCCTACCTCCTCCGCCATTATAATGTTTGCACCGCAGTTTCGCAGGTAGGATTCGAAGCGGAGCGAACGCTGCCAGTGGCAGAAGAGCAGACGATAGTCTGCGGAAGTGAGCGAAGGGGAACCGACGCAGGAGCCAGCGAAGACTGGCGACGAAGTGGGCGGATCCACCTCCTCCGCCATTATCAAGTTTGCACCGTAGCATGTCCGGTAGGATTCGAAGCGGAGCGAACGCTGCCAGTGGCAGGAAAAATTGGGTTGACCTTTTCAGTGGTTTGCCCGAGAATGCTGAGTTCTTAAATAGTTGGGATACGGAGAGGTGACCGAGCGGCCGATGGTGGCGCCCTGCTAAGGCGTTGTACGGGCAACCGTACCGAGGGTTCGAATCCCTCCTTCTCCGCCATTCCCCTATGTGATCGAGTTAGCGAGGTTTAAAGTGCGGATGCTGAAACTTCTGGTAACAGGTTTGATCACCATTTCTTTGCTGGCTGTCGGTTGTAGCAAGACCGAAGAAGAGCCGGTAGTGAAACAGGTGAAGAAGAGTTCTTCCCGCGTGCTGGTGCCGGATGATGTCCGTGGTCAGTGGAAAGCGGTTCGGATCAAGGTTCTCGATAAGTCAAATTCCAGAGAAGAGACCTACACTATTGATCTCGGTTATGAATTCACCATTGCCAAGTCCGATGTCAAGATCCGGGTAGAAAACTTCCTGCCGGCTTTTGTCATGCAGGGCAGAATCATGACCTCGGCTTCGAATGATTTACGCAACCCGGCGGCCCAGATCGTTGTCTCAGAAGCGGATCAGGAAATTTACAAGGGGTGGTTGTTCAGTCGTTTTCCGGCAACCCACACTTTTCAGCATGAACGGTTCAGTTTCTCGCTGATAGATTTTATACCAAACAAAGAAAAAAAGGGTTGACAGTAACTCTGATTTAAGAGATATACAGTACCCTCTTTAATGCGCCACTAGCTCAGCTGGATAGAGCGTCTGACTACGGATCAGAAGGTCGGGAGTTCGAATCTTCCGTGGCGCGCCATAATACAAAAGGCCTCAGCACTTAACAGTGTTGAGGCCTTTTGTGTTTTATCTGGTTATCTTTCCTCTTGTTTATAAGGTGTCTGCGTATGCATTATATATGATGCATAATTGTGTTGACTGACATGTATGCATTGTATATAATGCATACATGTTGTTTGAAATTGGTGAACATATCCGTCAGGAACGCAAAAAGTGTAAGCTGACTCAAGCCAGGTTGGGTGAGCTGTTGGGCATGAGTCGAACAACAATCGGCCAGATTGAAAATGGGACGATTCAAGATGTTGGTGTCCGAAAGCTGATCCGCATTCTTGAAGTGCTCGGTCTGGAGCTTAAAATTCGGTTCGCTGGATCGCCGCCAACCCTTGATGAGCTGCGCGAAGAGGATGACCTTTTATGAGTGCCGCAAGGTCTTTAAGGGCATGGATAGATGGTGTCGCAACCGGCTCTTTAGCACAGGAGGGAAGGCGAAACTACGTTTTCGGCTACGACAATGGGGTAGCAGAAGCGGTCTCGCTTACTATGCCGGTACGGTTGGAAAGTTGGGTCAGTCCTGAACTTCATCCGGTTTTTCAGATGAACTTGCCGGAAGGAGCTCTGCTGGAGTCAATTCGTCGGGCCATTGCGAAGATAATTGGTGATGATGACCTTGCTATATTGCAGGCAACAGGCGGCAATCAGATCGGCCGAAATCGTTTTACTGCCATTGAGGAAGGTGCTCCAACGGGTAATGCGGAAAAAGAGTCACTTGAAAGTATTCTGACTTATCCGGATACCAGGGATTTGTTTCACGAACTGATAAATCGCTACGCGATTCGCTCCGGTGTGTCCGGTGTGCAGCCCAAAGTTTTGCTGGATGCTACTGAAAGAGGAACCTTGTCCTCTTCTGGATTTATTGTGAAAACTTGGGGCGAGGATTTTCCCCAGTTGGCCGCTAATGAATATTTTTGTATGACAGCCGCCCAGGTTGCTGGTCTAACCGTGCCAGAATTTCATCTGGCTGACAACGGCGGCCTTTTTGTTATGAAACGGTTTGACAGAACCGTGGCTGGTGGTTACTTGGGATTTGAGGATATGTGCAGCCTTCAGGCGCTGGGGACGGCTCAGAAATATCAGGGAAGCTATGAACGGGTGGCAAAAAGTCTGAAGAACTTTATCTCCGGGGAAAATTTACCGATTGCCCGGCGACAATTTTTTTCCACTATTGTGCTTTCATCTATGGTTCGCAATGGTGATGCGCATTTGAAAAACTTCGGGGTTCTTTACCCCTCTTCACAAGGTAAAGTAACAATGGCTCCTGTTTATGATGTTGTCACCACGACAGCATATATAATCAACGATGTGCCGGCACTTACTTTGGCGGGGACAAAAAAATGGTGGTCACGCAACATGCTGGAGAGTTTTGCCATCAATCACTTGTCTATGTCCAAGCGTGATATTGATGAAACGATAGAGTGTCTGGCTGATGCTGTAATGGAGACCAGGCAGATGATCCCGGGATATATTTCTGATCACCCTGAGTTTCGTGAGGTGGGGGAAAGCATGATGTCGATCTGGGAGGAAGGTGTTGCAACCTTCTGATTACAGCATGAAATCCCTTTATTGCGGGCAGTCTAATCAGCAGAGCTGATTAATGGCAAAGTGAAGAAAAACTTTGAGCCTTTTTCAGGGGCACTTTCGAACCAGATCTGGCCATTGTGGAGTTCGATGATGTTTTTGACGAAATAGAGGCCAATACCGAGGCCTTTGATTGTAGTATCGTCAGGATTGGCCCGGTAGTATTTTTGAAAAATATTCTTTTGTTGCTCGGGGTTCATGCCGATACCTTCATCCGTGATGGTTACTTGATATTTTCCGTCAACCTGTTCACCTTTGATTTCAATCTGACTATTCTCGAAGGAGTATTTCACAGCATTGCTAATCAAGTTCTCAAAGATCTGATACAGCCTGTTGTGGTCGGCGTAAACTTCTGTTTGTTCATCGTCAAATGTTATGTTGATCAGGCGGGATTGCTCGCCCAATTGCCGTTGTTGAACCACCTTATGGGCAATGTCCGCAATTTTTACCGGTGAACACTTAATGTGAATAGGCCGACCCGACTCGAGCCGGCTGGCATCAAGAAACTCATCAATGATCCGGTCGAGCACAGCTGCTTTATCGTTAATATTTTTCAGACCATCGTTTATTGCTTCTTTATTGAGGCTGTCACTATTCAGCAGTAACTCCGAGTAGCCGCAAATAACTGTTAACGGTGTGCGCAGTTCATGCACGGCCGTTGCGATAAACTCGTCTTTAAGTTTGTGATTTTCGCGAAGATTTTTTTCGGCAGCCTTGCGTTCTTCAACTTCTTTGGCAATCCTTGCGATGCTTTCTCTGTTTCTGCGATCATATTTGTGCAGCACAAAAATGATGAGACAACTTAAAATTATAACTACCAGTATGAGTATTGTTTGAATGGTTTTGTGCGTTCTGAATTCAAGCCTTATTTTTTCCTGCAACAGGGTTTCAACGTGGTCGATCTGATTTATAAAAGAGATGAAAACACCATCGTACTTCTGGTCGATTGCTGTTCCAACTCCGGAGGTTTCATACGCTGCAAATCGCTGAGTAGTCAACGCCTTGAAGGTTTTCAGCTCATTTGCCACCAACATAACTTCGTCTCTTAACCGGGTGTCTTCAAGCGGCAGGAATGTTCTTTTTGAATTTTTACCACCGTTAAGCATGGCCTGGGCATACCAGATGGCTTGATCAATATGCGAGGTTATGGTTTCGATTTTTTCGTGCAGATCACCTGAAATGATTTCTTCGAACCAGAGGTGAGCAGTTGTCGCCTCCAGTTTGATTTCCATAGCGGCATCAACCAGTGGAACATACTTATTGATCATCCTGTCGCTCATGAAAAAGGAATAGATCATCGCCGCAAGGATGAACAAAGATACGATACTTATCAGGAGGTATTTTCCAGTGTGATCCATTGTAAGTGATACTTTCCCGGGGTGTTGTGCTCCCCGACCTGTCAACCTTTTCAGTTTACCAAATTGTGCAATAAATACGAAAAACTCTCTCCACTACCTGCTGGTTAGCATTATATCTGCTGAAGAATTGAAGTCGGTTTACCGGGCTATGTGCCGAAATTACCACAATTATTATATTTTTTTAACTCAAATAGTTGACAACGGCCAGTGTTTGATTATAATTTTTTAACTTAGAGTCCGATAAAGCCAACCCCATCGTGCGTTGGGTGCGGAAAGCCGTGGATCTTCTCCATTTGTTACAACCGGAAGACGGCCAGGCTACCGAAGATTTTATATTTTGGGTAGCATTGGTGCGTCTTTGTTTTTTGGCA
>CBDUUF010000071.1:0-7052 GCA_965370375.1 uncultured Desulfuromonadaceae bacterium | reverse complement strand
CGCGGGTCACGCCTTCAACCAGAGCGAGAATCAACCCGGCTCCGGCGGTGATCAGAGTCAGGGCGAAAGCCAGACGGAGGATATCTTTCATGCCTTCACCTCCTTACTGGTGCCGAAAGTTCGCGGTTTGACAAAGCGATCAATCAGCGGGGTCGCGGCATTCATCAGCAGGATGGCAAACGACACCCCTTCCGGATAGCCGCCGAACAGGCGAATCAGCACCGTCAACACACCGCAACCGACACCAAAAATCAACATACCTTTGTTAGTGATCGGTGAGGTGACCATGTCGGTCGCCATAAAGAAAGCACCGAGGATCAGGCCACCGGTCAAAAGATGAAATAGCGGGTCAGGGTAGCGGCTTGAATCGACCAGCCAGAACAGACCACTGAGCAGAAGTGTGCTGCCGATAAAGGCGACCGGAATATGCCAGGAAATAACTTTGCGCCAGAGCAGGTAGCAACCGCCGAGTAGTAGGGCGAGCGCCGAAACCTCACCGAGACTACCTGGCATATTGCCGATAAGATAGCTGATGGTGCCATCAGACAGCGTCTCCGGCAGTTTGCCGGTCAGCATGACCGCCGTTTTCCATTCGCCGAGCGGGGTCGCGGCGGTGACCGCGTCGATACCGCTGCCAAGCGGTGTCGGCATAGTCCAGCGGGTCATCTGCACCGGAAACGAGATCAGCAGAACCACCCGGGCAACCAGGGCGGGATTAAACAGATTGTAGCCGAGACCGCCATAAATCTGTTTGGCAATGACGATAGCAATGAAGGAACCGAGTAACGCCAGCCACCATGGCGACGATGGCGGCAGGTTCAGCGCCAGCAGGATGCCGGTCAGGGCGGCGCTGCCATCGCGCAAGGTGTAAGGCTTGCCACCTATCCGGTTACAGGCTGCTTCAAAAACCATGCAGCCGATGGTGCAGAGCAACAGGATGCGCAACGCCGGCAGACCAAAAAAGTAGAGAGCGACTGCGCAGGCCGGGATCAGGCTGTAGATAACATCGCGCATGATCTTGTCGGTTGTCGCTGCCGATGCGATATGCGGTGATGAGGAGATATAGACCGGTTCAGACATCTTTAACCTCCCCTTCTCTTTTCAAGAATAACACCCTTGGCCTGGCGTATCGATTGCACCAGCGGGATGGCTGCCGGGCAGCTGAAGCTGCAACAGCCGCACTCGATGCAATCCATGGCATTATGTGCTTCCGCATCTTCAATCAGGTCGAGACGGACGTAGGCGGCGATAGTCGTCGGCAGCAGGCCGGCCGGGCAGGTCTGGACACAGCGGCCGCAACGGATACACGGCCCTTGCGGGCGTAGCGGCAGGTCATCGGCGGCAAACAGCAACAGCCCCGAAGTGCCGCGGGTCGCCGGTGCCTCAAGCGACAGCTGGGTTTGGCCCATCATCGGGCCACCGGCCAGGATCTTGGCTGGAGTTTCGTCAATGCCGCCACAGAGGTCGACCAGATACTGCAACGGTGTACCGCAGTGGAAACGCAGGTTTTTCGGCTCCTTGATCAATGGACCGGAGACGGTACAGATCCGTTCAACCAACGGCTTGCCCTCGATAACGGCGGCGGCAATCGCCGCAGTAGTCGCTACATTCTGCACCACCACGCCGACTTCCATCGGCAGACCGCCGGATGGAACTTCGCGGCCGGTTATAGCCAGAATCAGCTGTTTTTCTGCCCCTTGCGGATACTTAACCTCCAGCGGCACAACCTCGATCCCGGTTCCGGCACAATGCTCCTGCAACAGAGCGATGGCGTCCGGTTTATTCACTTCGATGCCGATAAAGACCTGTTTGACATTCAAAACACGCCGCAAGATCGCGATGCCGGCCAGAATCTGTTCCGGTTCTTCCAGCATCAGACGGTGGTCTGCGGTCAAAAATGGTTCACACTCAACACCATTCAGAATCAGGGTGTCGATCGGTTTGTCATCCGGCGGGGAGAGTTTAACGTGGGCCGGAAAGGTTGCGCCGCCCATGCCGACCATGCCAGCCTGCAGTATTTTCTCGCGCAGTTCAGTCGGGGTCAGAGAGTCGGGGTCGGCAGGCTCTAATTCACACCAGGTCTCTTTTCCATCCGGTTTGATCACAACCGACTGCAGCATCCGGCCGGTCGGGTGAATCCGCGGTTCGACGGCGATTACTTCACCGGAGGTTGAGGCGTGGACCGGAACCGAAACAAAACCTTTCGCCCGGCCGATCATCTGGCCTTTTAAGACCATATCACCGACCTCGACACAGGCTTCGGCCGGGGCACCGATATGCTGGGACAACGGCAAGACGAGTTCTTCCGGCAGCGGTGACTGCTCGATCGGCTTGTGTGCGGTCGCCTGTTTACTGTCCGGTGGATGCAGGCCGCCCGGGAATGTTTTGTGTGCTGACGGGGACATTGTTATCGGGTCGCCTTGGTCGGTTTTAGTGGGGCTATCGGAAGCTTAAAGCTGCTCCCTTCCGGATAGCCGGAAACAAAATCTCTGATTGCATGCGTCGGACATTTTACAATCGCCAGACCCGCCTCTGAATGCTGCTCGTAGAGCACCTCTGCCAGAAATGAATCTACCGTGTAAGCTTCCGGCACGGTTTTCTTACAGATATGACAGGCGATACAGCCGACTTCACAGTATTTACGCACCAGAGCGCCTTTGTCGTGACTGTTGCACAGAACATGGGTGGTGGCCTTAATCGGGGTCAGTCGTATGACATCACGCGGGCAGGCTTTAACACATTGGCTGCAGCCGGTACATTTTTCACGATTGATCACCGCCAGGTTGTCGGCTGTCATCTCGATAGCCCCAAACGGGCAGACCAGAGAACATGTGCCGAGGCCGAGACAGCCGCCCGGGCAGGTCTTCGGCCCATCGGCCAGTTTCTGGGCCGCGCGACAGTCGGTCAGACCGAGATATTTGTATTTGTTGCGGGCCTTGCGGTTGTCACCCTGACACATGACCACGGCGATCTGCGGATCGGCAGTAATTGGTGCCAACCCCATGATGTTGGCAACCTTGTCCATCACCAGGTGTCCACCCGGCGGGCAGATGTCGGCGATTGAACCGCTGGCAACAATTCCTCTGGCGTAACCGGAACAGCCGGGATAGCCACAGGCCCCGCAGTTTGCACCGGGGAGGATATCGAGCAACGCCTGTTCACGTGGATCGACTTCCACATGAAATTTCTTGGCGGCAAAACCGAGCGCACAGGCGGCGCATAATCCGATCAGGCCGAGACTGAGTATAGAAGCAAGCATTTAAAACCTTATAACCATCCCTTAATAATACTGGATGGCTAAGCTAAAATTTTGTCCAGCAAGACGGAACGGTTTTCAGAGACGAAAACATACACCGGTATGTTGAGGTTCTGAAAAATTGAGACAACGCAGCTGGGCGAATTTTTAGCAACGCCATCAGCCTTTAACTAGTCCGGCAAACCCCATGAATGCGAGGGAGAGCAGACCGGCGGTAACCAGCGCGATCGCCGTGCCGCGAAACGGGGCGGGGACCGGAGCCAGGGCCACCCGCTCGCGCAGTCCGGCAAACAGAACCATCGCCAGAGTAAAACCGACGGCGGCGCCGATGGCGAACACCACTCCTTCAAGGAAGGTGTAGTCTTTCTGGATATTAAGTACCGCCAGGCCGAGTACGGCACAGTTGGTGGTAATCAGCGGCAGAAAAATCCCGAGCGATTGGTACAGGACCGGGCTAGATTTCTGAATCACCATTTCCACCAGTTGCACCAGTGAGGCGATCACCAGGATAAAGGCGATGGTCTGCAGGTACTCGATGCCGAAGGGGACAAGAATGAAATATTGGATGAACCAGGTCACAACTGTGGCGACGGTCATGACAAACGTAACCGCCATCCCCATACCGAGGGCTGTTTCGACATTCTTCGATACGCCGAGAAACGGGCAGATGCCGAGAAAACGGGCGAGGACAAAGTTGTTGACGAAAATGGCGCTGACCAGAATGAGCAGCAGATCGGCCATTGTAAATACTCCTTGCGTATACTGTATAAAACGAAGTGTAAGACCTTTTAGACCAGAACCTGCCCCCTTGTCAAATTTTTAGGCAAAGTTTATTTATTTTTATTTTCAGTATAATTTAACCACGGGTTTTGCCGTAGTTTGGCGTTTCTTGACAACCTATGATGCCTATGCTAATCAGACGGGCAATTAAACGCTGTCCAAACCGTGTGAGGAGCCCCATGAATCAGCAGATTTCATCCAAGTTATTCGCCCAGGCTAAAGAGATTATACCCGGCGGTGTCAACAGCCCGGTGCGCGCTTTTAAATCGGTCGGTTGTGACCCGATCTTTATCAGCAAGGCTGCCGGCTCACGCATCTATGATGCCGACGGTAATGACTATATAGATTACGTCGGTTCCTGGGGGCCGATGATCCTTGGCCACTGTCACCCCAAAGTAGTCGAAGCTATTCAACAGACTGCCGCCAATGGTGCCTCGTTCGGCGCACCGACCGAACGGGAGATCGTGCTGGCCGAAATGGTTCGCGAGGCTTACCCGAATATTGAAATGGTCCGGATGGTTTCATCTGGAACCGAGGCAACCATGAGTGCCATCCGTCTGGCCCGTGGCTACACCGGCCGTGACAAGATCCTGAAGTTCGACGGTTGCTACCACGGTCATGCCGATTCGTTGCTGGTCAAGGCCGGCAGCGGCGCTGCGACCTTCGGTGTACCGACCTCGCCCGGTGTGCCGGCCGACTTTGCCAAGTATACTCTGAATGCCACCTATAACAACCTCGATGAAGTCAAGGCGACGGTTGCGGCGAATAAAGACGAGATCGCCTGCATCATCCTCGAGCCGATCGCCGGCAATATGGGTTGTGTTGCACCACAGCCCGGCTTCCTCGAAGGCTTGCGGACAATCTGCGATGCCGAAGGGATCGTATTGCTCATCGATGAAGTTATGACCGGTTTCCGGGTCGCTTACGGTGGTGCCCAGGAACGGTTCAATGTGCGTGGCGACCTGGTCTGTCTCGGCAAAATTATCGGTGGCGGTCTGCCGGTCGGAGCTTTCGGCGGCAAGCGCGAAATCATGGAACAACTATCACCGGTCGGTGGTGTTTATCAGGCCGGGACCCTCTCCGGTAATCCGCTCGCCATGGCGGCCGGTATTGCCACTTTGACCCTGCTTCAGGAAGAGGGGTTCTACGACCGGATTGAAGAGAAGAGTGCTTACTTGTGTAAGGGCTTGTCCGAAGCGGCTGCGGTTGCCGGTGTCCCGACCTCGCTGCAGCGGGTCGGTGGTATGTTCTGCACCTACTTCCAGGCTGAAGAGGTGGTCAATTTCGCCGATGTGCAAGTAGAAGCTACAGAGATTTTCGCTCGCTACTTCCGCAGTATGCTCAGCGAGGGGATCAATCTGGCGCCGAGTCAGTACGAGGCTGGTTTCATGAGCGCGGCCCATTCGACCGAGGATCTTGACAAAACAATTGAAGCAGCGGCCAAGTCGTTTAAAGCGCTTTAGATTACAGCGTTGAAAAGTTAAAAAAGCCCGGCAGACAATTGCCGGGCTTTTTTGTGGTTTGTCAGCTGTTTTTTGAAGTGAAGTCGCCTTCTATGTAGCGGTGGATAATTCCTGATATTAATGTCTGATATGGAATCCCCATTTGCAGGGCTTTCTTTTGAATGCCTTTAAAGTCATGGTCATAGAGTCGAATAGTGATACGTTTATCCTTTTTAAAGGTACTTGATGCTGCGGCTTTGATCGCGGCAAGTTCTTCGTCCGAAACCTTGGCTAACTTCATTTGGCCGGAGTCATATGCTTCCAGTATTTCATTTTCTTCAGGATTAAGTTTCATAGTACTTCTCCCTTATTTTTCAAGTAGTCTTTAGTCGCCTTTCTACTTGGGATAATCGTTTTTAAAAAGATAAAATCTGTATCAACAATATGTGGGACTAAATATATATAGTCTTCTACTATGACGAAATAGATCCGCTGTCCAGAATATTTATCCTGGTTTGGATGCTCGCCAATCATCCAGATATCGCCTTGCCCGAGGTGGAATATAATTTGTTCGAACGAAATATTACGGTGCTTCTTTAACCACTCATTTTTGTTTGAACTCCACTCGTATTTCATGGAACAATTGTACATCTAGTGTATGTACAGGTCAATCGCTGTATTTATTTTTGATGGTTATTACCGTGGCTTGGAAAGAAGAGGGCGTTGTTGATTTATTGACTTAACGTCTTCACTCACCATCGCTACAGGTCATCACTTCCCCGAAATAACTTCTCGCCACGACTTGAAAAAAGGGGTCTCCATTTGACTCTTGTTTCCTTGTGGCCAGATGAAACAGGGATGATTTTATTAACTCACACCTTTCACCGAATGTTCTTAAAGCATCGGCGAAAGCAAACGTGATGCGGCGACCGCAACCCGAAACGGCCAGGAGCGTCGTTCGGCTTCAGTGATATCGACCATCCGGCAATCGGTAAAATCGTTTTCCAGCATGGTTGTTACGCTTTGCACGAAAGTCGGGTCGGCGACCAGTACCGATAACTCGAAATTCAGCCGCAGGGAGCGATTGTCGAGATTTGCAGTGCCAACTGCCGCCAGATCTGTATCGATCAGCATAACTTTCTGGTGTAGAAAACCTTTCTGGTAACGGTAGAATTTGACTCCGGCTTGTCCAACCTCAGGGATATAGGAGAAGGCGGCCAGCCAGACGGTACGTTTGTCCGGCTTGTCCGGGATCATAATCCGGACATCAACCCCGCGCAGCGCGGCCAACTGTAACGCCTCGACTACTGATTCATTCGGTACAAAATACGGGCTGGTGATCCAGACTCGCTTTCGGGCGGCGTTGATTGATTGGACAAAAAACAGGCTGCAGTTGTCAAACGCATCGGCCGGCCCGGTCGGCAGCACCAGCGTCTCAGCTCCGTCCGCATGGCAACATTGAGGTTCCCAGTTAACTTCAGGAACTTCTCCGGCGGCCCAATACCAGTCTTCAAGAAAAGCAATTTGTAACCCTTGTACCGCCGGTCCTTCGATCCGCATGTGGGTGTCACGCC
>CBDUUF010000070.1:0-7061 GCA_965370375.1 uncultured Desulfuromonadaceae bacterium | reverse complement strand
GCCACTAGCGGAGCGCGCGGTCAATCGGCCGAGGGTGGCGCCAGCCTGCTGCTCGGCAAGAACCGAATCTACCTGACGCAACGTCTGCTCGCTGATAATGCCAGCCGACAATCATCAACTGTCCTCGGTGGCGAAAGCCAGGATGGACCGTTCGGCACCCGACTGTACACCGAATACCAGTTGACTCGCTCAACCGCCGGCTACGGCAATGTCTCACTGCTTGGCGCTGAGAAAAAATGGAACTTTGCCTCCGAACTGCAGCTGATGCTCGGCGGTGAGATGAGTGAGGCGACACGTTCGACCGGAGACACCAGTCATTACAGCGTCGCTACCGGTCTTAGCTACCACTACAAGGACCGGTTCAAACTTACCATGCGCGCCGAACTCCGGGAGCAGGACGGAGCAACCAAGCTACAACAGATCCTCTGCGCCAACCGCGCCGAAGGCCAGATCAATCCGGACTTTACGCTGATCGGCATCTACCGGTACAGCGTCTCGGACAACCGGACTACCGGTCTGGACGAAGCCGGATTTGAAGAGGCGAGTGTTGGTCTGGCCTACCGGCCGGTGCGCAACGACTACTTCAACGCACTGGCCCGGGGTACCCACCTGACCGATCGGCGGCCGACCGGCACCGGTAGCACGGACTATCTCGACACCGTGCTCGATACAATCTCGGTCGAGTGGTCGTTGCAGATCACCCGGGCCATCGAATGGGTTGAAAAAAACGCGGTGCGCTGGAAAGAGGAGACCGGGGCGACCGACACCTACCAGAGTCGTTCGTGGCTGTCGTTGCACCGCTTCAACTTCCTGTTCCGGAAATCGATCGATGCCGGGCTCGAATACCGGAGATTGACCGAGACCGCATCGTCCGGGCAGCGGCAGGGCTGGCTGTCCGAAGTCGGCTGGCGACCGAAAAAACAGGTTCGGCTTGGTGTTGGTTATAACTTTACCGATTTCTCCGATGATGAACGTTCACTCAACAATTACTCGGTTCAGGGCTGGTTTATCCGGATCCAGGGAATCTACTGATGCAAAAAAAGTCTGAACGTAACATTGCCCGACAACTGCTGGAAGGGGTCATCGCCATAGGCTTGGTGCTCATCTTTTTCTTCATAATTATGTCGGTATTGAACCTGTTCTTTCCGAGTGGCGGTGGGTTTTCCCTGTTTATGGATAAACAGGAGCTTGAACAGGTCAACGCAACCATTAAACGTGAGCACGACCTGATGCTGTTGCGCGCCGGCCAGACTAACGAGATCGGCGCCGGCGGTACATGGGCGGCCCGCCTCACCTCGACCAGGAACGATGTAAAAAGCAAGCGGGCGATCGATATCGCCTGGCGAAGTGCCAAAAGCGGCATGCGGCTATACAATAAAGATGCGGTGCAAACGCTTGATCAATCGACTGCCGCAATTCACTTTGACGACCAGAACGAAATCAACCTCGGCGAAAACACACTCATCGTTATCCGGCGCATGGAACAGGATCTGATTTTCAAGGAGAAACGTTCGTACATGGGGGTAGTTGATGGCGAGCTGCGTGGTCGTATCGGCGGCGCCGAAGACGAAGGTGTCTACCTTGAGATAACGACTCCGAACGCCGTCACCCGGTTGCAAAGCACGGCAGAGTCAGATGTCCCGCTTGAATTCAGAATCAATGTTGAACAAGACAGCGCTTCGACCATCACCCTGTTTTCCGGCGAAGCAGAAGTAGAAGCTCAGGGCCAGACCATCGTTCTCGAGCAAAATCAAATGACGCGTATCATCGGCAATGCTCCGCCATCGGCACCGATAGACGTGCCAAAACCGGTCAAGCTGAAGAGTCCGGCCGACGCCAGCATCTTCGCCTATCGCAGCTTGCCGCCGAGGGTGCAGATAACCTGGCAAGCGGTCGCCGGCATGACCGGCTACCGACTGCAACTTGCGCGTGACCGTAAATTTCGCGACCTGGTCCTCGACGAACAGCTGCATGAGACCCTGTTTGCCCACGGCAACCTGCGTCCCGGAGATTATTTCTGGCGGGTTGGCGGGGTCCGGGGCGAAGATGAAGGTGCCTTCAGTCAGGTGCGCCGGTTCCGCCTGATTCAGGACGATAAACCACCGAGATTGGAAGTCGAATTCCCGGCGCAGACAGTTACAACGTCTACAGTCGAAATTATCGGTCGTAGTGAACCGGACAGTCATATATTTATTGCCGGACAAAAAATCAAAAGCAGCAGCACCGGCGAATTCAGCTACGCTCTGCCGATTGCCCGCGGCACTAATGTGATTGTGGTCGAAGCCGTAGATCTGGCCGGCAATGTCAGCTACAGCTCAAAAATGATAAATGGTGTATACTGAACGCCGGTTGGCGCCTGGTATTGAGGGAATGCTTTTATGCTGAAAAACTTCCGTTTTCCGATTCGCTTCAAAATTCTACTGACCCTGTTGGTAGTTATCACTCTGGTGGTCAGCATGATCACCTTTATTATGGCCAACCTGTTCCATGCGGACAAAACTGCCTATATCAAGGATCTGACCGCAACCACTGCCAGTAATCAGGCCGAAAAGACCCGGGCACTTCTCGACGGCTACCACGACGAGTTGGAAATTTTCACCCGACTGATGCTTGAACGTTCAATTCCGGCTTCTACCCGCAACCGGTTATTACAAAAAACCTTTGTCGATTTCGAAGAATTCGTCGCTGTAACTCTCTACCAGAAAGGTCGGGAACCGGTCACAATCTTTGATGCCGAGGCGCTGAAATCGGCTGGCCTCAACCGCGCATTTCTGGGCCGATACCAGGCCACCCATCCACTCCCGATGCAGGAGATCAGGAACGGGCAAACCCACATTATTAACGCCACACTTGATCCAGCGTTGCCACTGCTGCTGATCGCTATACACCCTACCGGTGAACAAGAATCAACCGTCGCGTCAGGACTGATTCGACTCGACCGTCTATTGCAGTTCAACCGGCAATCACAGGTTTTTGAAACATTTTTGATCAACACCGCCGGTAGCGACCTGATTAATGTCGACAACACGGAATTTCAGGGGAAGACCAGCAGTTTACCGGTCAGTCTGAAGCAACTGGAGCAGGAAGGCGGGCTCGGCGCCGTTTATGAATATAAAATGGCCAAGGGCGAAATAATTGGCGGATTTGCCCCGGTCGGTCTCGGCGGTTTGATTGCAATTGCCCAGGTTCCGAAAAGTGCAGTTTACCTGACCACCCGGGAGCTGTTGTCGAATATGCTGTATCTCTCGCTCATTCTGCTGTCCCTGGCCGCAATCATGAGCCTGGCCTGGTCGCGGCTGATAACCCGGCCCCTGGAACGGTTGGCAAAAGCGACCCAGGAAGTCGGTCAGGGTCATTTCGACATCAATATCGTACCGTCCTCACGCGACGAATTCGGCGAACTGGCCGAATCCTTTAACACCATGGCTACGGAACTTACCGGCCGTGATCAGACCATCAAAAAAACCCAGTCCGCGCTGGTCCAGTCAGAAAAAATGTCAGCCTTCGGCCAGCTCGGTGCCGGTATCGCGCATGAAGTCAAGAATCCTCTGGCAGGAATCCTTGGTCTGGCCCAACTCTCCCTGCGCAAACTCGATAAAGATTCGCAGATCTACAGCAATATCGCGCTGATCGAGAAAGAGACCAAGCGCTGCCAGATGATCATGGAAAACCTGCTTCGTTTTGCGCGCAAGGAGGAGGTCGCCTTCGACCGGGTTAATGTGCCTGAAGTCATCGAAGCAACGGCTGCTATTGTTGCTCATCAACTCGAAATCAACCAGGTACACCTGATTCAAGAGGTTGAGCCTGACTTGCCACAGGTTGAAGGCAACGCCAATCAATTGCAGCAGGTTCTGATGAATCTGGCCATCAATGCTCAACAGGCGATGAAGGACAACCCGGGCACCGTCACTATCCGGGTCGATCTCGACGGACTGGACAACGTACAAATACAGGTTATTGATGATGGTCCGGGGATGCCGCCATCAATCGCCAAGCGCGTATTTGACCCGTTCTTTTCAACCAAGCCGTCCGGTGAAGGGACAGGTCTCGGGCTGTCGGTCAGTTACGGAATAATCCAGGAGCACAATGGCAGCATCCGCGTCGACAGCACCCCGGGCGAGGGGACGGTATTTACCATCGTTTTGCCCCCTCTCAGGGCAGCATAACGGACAACGCCGCACAAGGCCTTCTTAGTGTGCAGAGCAAATATTGACAAGACCAACCGGCTACCGCATACTCAGTGGATATCGGAGTTGATTGAATGCGCATATTGTTAATTGAAAACAGTGACCATACCCGTGAAGCTTTGTTCGAGTTCCTCGAAGAGGAAGGGCACGAAGTGGTCAGCATGCAAAACGGCGAAGACGCGCTGCGAGCCTTCCGGCTTGAACCGGCGTCGGTGGTGATTCTCGACCTGCATCTGGTCGGTATCGGCAGCCTTGATCTGCTCGAAACCATCAAAAGCGAACACCCTGAAACTGAAGTCATAGTCACCTCAAGTTTTCCATCGCTCGACTCGGTGGTCGATGTCATGCGCCGCGACGCTCTTGACTACCTGATAAAAACTGACGACCTGTTTAACTCCATCACCGCTTCCCTTGAACGGGCTGAAGAGCATCTGACCTCCCGACAACAGGAGCAGATGGAGATAGTTTCACTACGCAGCAAAGTAACGGAACTCGAAAGCACCAACAACCAGTTGAGCGGCAATATCCGTGATCCGCAGACCGGACTGCACGACCAAAGTCTGTTTGAATCGTCCTTCGCTGCTGAAATCGAGCGGGGCAAGCGCCACAACCGGACCTTCTCGATCATCCTGATGCGACTGAATCCTGATCTGCACGTCGGCGGTGAAAATTTTGAGATCAGGGCGGTTGAAGGTGCACTGCCGAGCATTGTCCAATCGATCCAGGAGCGTTTACGTAAATCTGATCTGCTGGCACGCTATGACAACCATACTCTCAGCATCATCCTGCCGGAGACCGGTCGTGACGGTGCGACACTGGTTGCCGACAGCATCTCCGGCCTCTGCGTAGATCTGATAACATCACTGCTCGGGGATCAGGCACCGCCACAGGCGATCCTGCAGGTCGGTGTCGCCTGCTTTCCGGAAGATGGCGGAGAACAAAGCGAACTGCTCGATCTGGCAAAAGAAATGACCACAAACGTATGCTCGGACAGCATTCATTGATGCGATTACGTATTACAGGGGAAAACCATGCATAAAGAACAGAAAAAAGGCCGGATTCTAGTCGTCGACGACGAACAGAGCCTACGGATTATCCTGTCACAGGTTCTTACCGAAGAAGGGTATGAAGTAACCGTGGCCCAAAACGGTGAAGAAGGTCTCGAACTTTTCCAACAAGACCCTTTTCCGGTCGTGTTTACCGATATTGTCATGGGCAACATGAACGGACTGGAACTGCTGCAAGCGATAAAACAGATCAGCTCCGAGACCCAGGTGGTCATTATCACCAGCCATGCCTCACTCGATACCTCAATTACCGCCCTGCGCGCCGGCGCCTACGATTATCTGGTCAAGCCGTTTGATGATCTCGATATGATCTCGAATGTCGCCGACCGGGCGGTGGAAAAACTACACCTGATCAAAGAAAACAAGCGTCTGCTCGAAGAGCTGAAAGTAAAGAACGACCAGCTGATGGCTGCCAATATCGCGCTGAAGGAGTTGGCTGTGCGCGACGGCCTGACCGGGCTGTACAATCACCGCTACTTCCAGGAAGCGTTGACGGTTGAGGTGTTGCGCTGCAACCGGCATGACCGCGGCTTTTCGCTTATTTTTCTCGATGTCGACAAATTCAAGACGTACAATGATATCAACGGCCATCCGGCCGGAGACGTTGCCCTGAAATCGATCGGCCACCTGATCGGTTCCCGCCTGCGCGGCTCCGACATCCTCTGTCGCTACGGCGGCGAGGAGTTCGCCATCATCCTGCCCGAAACCTCGAAAGAATTAACCTGCAAGATCGGTGAAGAGATCCGTAAGCAGATTGAAGCGCATCCGTTTGAAGGCGAAGCGTCACAACCTGGTGGCAACCTGACCATCAGCCTCGGTATCGCTGCCTACGACGACGACGGCCGCGACGGCTCGACCCTGATGGAAACGGTCGACAAACGTCTCTACAAGGCCAAGGCCGACGGACGCAACCGCAGTTGTTGTGCCGATTAAGCTGAATATCCTGCTGCAGACGGCCGCCTTTGTGCGGCCGTTTTTATTGGCGGCAGAACACTTGCACTCTACCTGGCGGACGAGTACAATCAAAAGATGACTAACGAGGTAACATTTTGAACGCAATAAACCTGAATTACGGAATGGAACAGGTCAGCTGCCGACTGCCGGAGGCAACGATTCTACAAGCTTCAACCATTCCTGCCACTGACCCACAGACCACGCTGGCCCAGGCTCTCGCTGCGCCATATGGCGATCGTCGACTGGAAGATTGTGTAATGCCAGGTGAATCAGTGGTCATTATCACCTCCGATATCACCCGCTACACCGCCAGCGAACTCTATCTGCCACTGCTGGTCGAACGGTTGAACCGGGCCGGCATTCCGGATCAGGATATTGAAATAATCATAGCTCTCGGCATTCATCGCAAGCAGACCGAAGCGGAACATAAAAAGATCCTCGGCCCTCTGTTCGGCCGTATCAAGGTCAGCGATCATGAGTGTGACGATCCGCAGGAGCTGATCTCGCTCGGCGCCACCGCAGGTGGCCTGCCGGTCGAAATCAACCGTCGCGTGATCGAAGCCGATCGAGTAATCGTGACCGGCACCGTCGGCCTGCATTACTTTGCCGGCTTCGGCGGCGGTCGCAAGAGCCTGGTTCCGGGTGTTGCGAGTCGTAAAACCTGCATGGCGACCCACTTCTCGATTTTCAACCGACCGGAGATCGGTGGCCGCCACCCGAAGGCGACGACCGGCAACCTGGCAGGGAATCCGATTCATAGCGCCATCCTTGATGCGGCCCGCATGATCAAGCCAGATTTTCTATTCAACACCGTGCTGGCACCGGACAAACAGATTGTCGGCGCCTTCGCCGG
>CBDUUF010000069.1:0-7065 GCA_965370375.1 uncultured Desulfuromonadaceae bacterium | reverse complement strand
CGACTGTACTGGGTTTCGACCTTCGCTTCGCCGGCGATGATCTGCGTCGCCAGCATATGGATCCCTTGCAGGACATCGAGTGGCTCGAAGCCGGTGACCACACAGGGTACGCGGTAGGCATCGACCAGTGGCTGGTAGGCATCGGCGCCGATGATGGCGCTGACATGGGCTGGGCAAAGATAGCCATCGACCTGCAGTTCTGGATCTCCGGCCAACGCCGCCATCGGTCCCGGCATGGTTTTGTGGCTACAGAGGACCGAGAAATTTTTTAACCTCTTTTTGGCAGCGGTCACGACGGCTCCGGCGATGGTCGGCGTAGTGGTTTCGAAACCGACGCCGAGAAAGACAACCTCAAGTTCCGGGTGTTTCTCGGCAAAAGTGACCGCGTCGAGCGGTGAGTAGACGATCTGGATGCGAGCGCCGGTCGCTTGTTCATGTTGTAGACTGCTGGATGAGCCGGGAACCCGGACCATGTCACCGAAGGTGGCGATCACCGTCTGTGGCCGGCGGGCCAGGGCGACGGCGTGGTCGACAA
The DNA here is from genome assembly GCA_965370375.1 of uncultured Desulfuromonadaceae bacterium. Taxonomy (GTDB): domain Bacteria; phylum Desulfobacterota; class Desulfuromonadia; order Desulfuromonadales; family UBA2294; genus Kmv16. The sequence goes on along the minus strand of CBDUUF010000069.1, from coordinate 6,530 downwards.
AGCCGACCGGTGTGACGCAGACCGGACAGCCAGGACCAGAAATCAGGCGAACCTGCGGCGGCAGCAGGGAACGGATGCCGTGCTGGTAGATCGCCATGGTGTGCGTGCCGCAGACCTCCATCAGGGTCATGGTGCCATCGTAATTGGCAACCGTTCGGGCAATGGCATCAAGTTGTCCACGGGCCAGCTCTGGATCGCGGAAATCGGATGACAGTTTCATTCCGGTACCAGCCCCTGGTCGAGGGCTGAGCGGAGAGCATCCAGAGTCAGCTGCGCCTCGTCCTCATCGATGCGTTCGATGGCGAATCCGGCATGAATCAACACAAAATCACCGACGGCAACGCCGTCGATCATCATCAGGCTAGCTTCACGCTGTACACCGTCGATTTCACACAGCGCCATATCATTTTCAATGCTCTTGACCAGCATCGGGACACCAAGACACATATCAGCTCCTTGTTCTACGGTTCTTTTTTTCAGTGAGTGTATTTTTTAGCCAGTCGTACCAGGCATTGAGCCCTTCGCCGCTACGGCAGGAGAGCTCTATGATGGTCAGCGCCGGGTTGACTTGCAGCGCGTACTCACGGCATTTTTTCATGTCGAAATCGAGGTATGGCAACAGGTCGATCTTGTTGATGATCATCAACTGCGCCGCCCGGAACATCTGCGGATATTTGGCCGGTTTGTCTTCGCCTTCAGTTGTCGACAGCACCGCTACTTTCAGGTCTTCACCGAGGTCAAACGCGGCGGGACAGACCAGGTTGCCGACATTCTCGATCATCAGAATATCGGTTTTTTCAAGGTCGAAATGTTCAACGCCGTGGCCGACCATGTGTGCATCGAGATGGCAGCCGGCGCCGGTGTTGATCTGGTGTACCGGAACGCCGGTGGCGGCAATCCGCTCGGCATCGTTGGCAGTCTGCTGGTCGCCTTCGAGGACGGCGAAACCGAACTGGCCCTTGAGATCAGTCAGAGTTTTTTCGAGAAGAGTAGTTTTTCCGGAGCCGGGTGAACTGACCAGGTTGAGGGTCAGCAATCCATAGGAATTGAATTTCTCTCTATTCACCGCCGCCAGTCGATCATTCTTGGCCAGCAGACTTTCGCCAACCGTAATTGTTCTGGCCGTATCGTGGTCATGTTTGTGATCATGGTCGTGAGTATGGGGTTCGGCACAGCCGCAATCGATACACATCGCTATTCGATCTCCACTTCCTTGATATTCAACTCTTCGCCTTGCAACCGTTGTAGCGCGTAACTGCCGCAGTCGCTGCAGGTGAAGGTCATGTTGTCAATTTTAACTTCGGCGCCACAATCATCGCACCGGCCGAGTCCCGGAATTCGCTTGATAATCAGGCGGCTCCCCTCGAGAAAACTCTGCTGTATACAGGCCTCAAAACAGAATTCGACTGCTTCGGCAACGACACCGGAGAGTTCACCGATTTCGACCGTGACGCTGAGAACTTTTTCGGCCTTTTGCTCGCGCGCGGTTTTTTCAGCGATATCGACAATGCTCTGGGTGATGCCGAGTTCGTGCAAAGCATACTCCTGATTATGGAGCTGTGAGTGTTGTAGCCCGATAAGCGAATGTGAACTATACGGTGAATGCCTGGCCAAAATCAAGGTTCGTGCGCTGTAAAAAACATTGTTCGGTCAGGTTGAATCGTTTAGCAGCCTGTCGGGCTTTCCATGCACCGGCTGCAAATTCGATTGATTTGCTCATATCTCAACGCTTTTTTGCTCCATAGCTATGGCTATGCGGCTGCAAATGAGCTAAAATCTGCTCGCAAACGCTCAAATTTTCACTTCGGCCCGGTAAGCCCGACAGGCTGCTAGTATCGATTTTGCAGGCGTATTGTCAGCTTTTTGCTGTGGAGAACCGATGGCTGCAGAGCAGACAACAGAAATAACTACGCATTTCCAAGTCCGGGTTGTGGCCCTGCTTTGCAGTATTGTTTTTTTTTCCGTATTGAACGGCACCATGTTCAATGTAGCGGTGCCGGATATATCCCGTGATTTCGGCCTGACCGCTTCGGATGTAAGTTGGGTTATCACCGGCTATATTATTGTATTTGCCCTGGCTGCAGTGACCTATGGCAAGCTGGCTGATATCTATCCAATCCGGCGGTTGCTGACCATCGGTCTGGTCCTGTTTAATATCGGTGCGCTGCTCGGCTATTTTACCGACAATTATGTTCAACTGTTGCTCGGCCGTCTGGTGCAGGCGAGCGGTGGCGGGGCAATTCCGGCGATGGCAATGCTGGTGGCAACGCGCTACTTTCCGGCCAGTGGACGCGGGCGGGTGCTCGGCGCGGTCGCTTCAACGGTTGCTTTTGCGGCAGGAGTCGGGCCGGTTATCGGTGGCTATATCGCCGGTCACTGGCACTGGCGCTATCTATTTCTGCTCTCTCTGGCGACCCTGTTTGCCATCTATGCCGCGCGCAAACTGCTGCCGCAGGAGTCGACGCGCGACGAACGTTTTGATTTGCTGGGTGGCATATTGCTCGGAGTCGGGGTGACCTGTCTGCTACTGTTCGTGACCCGGGGACTCTGGTTTGCTTTGCCCTTATCTCTTTTCCTTCTGGCTATTTTTCATTGGCATATCCGCCGGATTGACAACCCGTTTGTCAGCCCGGAGTTGTTACAGAATCGACGCTTTCGTCAGGGGTTGATCAGTACTTTTCTCGGCGTAAGTACCGTGTTTGGATACTTTTTCTCAATCCCATTGCTATTGCGCGAAGTGCATACCGTTTCCACTGCCAATATCGGGCTGGTTATTTTCCCCGGTGCCTTGACCGCCGCTATACTGGGGATAGTAGGTGGTCGTCTTGCCGATCGGTGGGGGAGTGTGCCGGTTGTGCATATCGGGTTTGGTCTACTACTGCTCGGCTACTTGCTCCTGGCCGGACTGCTGTCCTTTGGGGTGTTGCCCATTCTTCTTTTATTGATCATCTGTTACACCGGGTTTGCCTTTGTCCAGTCGGCGTTGGCCAAGACGATTTCACTGACTCTAGCGCCGGAGCAGGCCGGGGTCGGTATGGGTTTGTACAACCTGATTTTTTTCACGGCCGGCGCCTTTGGCACATCTTTTGTCGGCACTTTGCTTGATCAGTTCGATAAATTTCTGCCGGCCGCGGACTACGGGCCCGGGGTGGTTTACAGCGGTCTGTTTCTGGCTGCTGCTGGTGCTGTTTTAATGGCCATGCTGCTGTTTAGACGTACTTTTGGCTGGCGGGGATCAGGGTGTTAACCTTGACATCTGCCTGAATTTATTAGACAAAGGGTGAACGCTTTTTTGTTTCTGATAATCTATTTTAATTGAAACCTGCGGTTTGCAGGCCTAGCCGCAGCTGATTTCTTATGCGCGAGACGCCTATGACAGGGTCGGCTGATTCAGAAAAACAAGCCTCCAATCCGCAAATCTGGGCTATTGGAGGCGGTAAGGGTGGCGTCGGCAAGTCGGTCATCAGTACCGGTATTGCCATGACTTTGGCTAGTCAGGGTAAGCGTTGCATAATGATCGATGCCGACCTCGGCGGTGCTAACCTGCATACCTTTCTCGGTATGTCTCACCCCAGTCACACGCTCAGCGACTTGTTTAATAAGCAGGTGAATGGCTTGCAGGATATTCTCCTGCGCACTCCGTACGACAATCTCTGGTTAATCAGCGGTGCCCGGGCGATGCTCGATATGGCCAACCCGAGTTATTTGCAGAAGATGAAAGTGATCCGGCAGATTTTTACGCTGCATGCCGATCATATCTTTATTGATCTCGGCGCTGGCAGTGCCTTTAATGTCCTCGATTTTTTTATCGCAGCCCACGAAGGGTTGATGGTGGTCATGCCGACCCCGACCTCGATTGAAAATGCCTATCATTTCCTCAAAGCGGTTTACTACCGAAAATTACGTAAGGTCGTCAAACAACTCAAGGCTGAGCCTCTGGTTAATTCTGCCTTGAATGAGAAGGTGATCAGGGGCCTGCGTTCGCCGCGTGATCTGATGCTCGATCTGAAGCGTCGTGATCCTGCGGTCGGTGAGCAGATTGCCCAAGCGATGATGCCTTTCAGCCCACGGTTGATTGTCAATCAGGTGCAACGCAATGAAGATCGCGAGCTTGGCATGAAAATCGCGCTGGCCTGTCGGGATTTTTTTGGTATAGAGGTGACCGTGCCAGGTGTAGTCAGAACTGATGATCGGGTGTTGATGGCGCTCAAATCTCGGCGTCCGGTTCTGGACATGTTTCCGAATAGCCCCTTTGCTGATGATGTGCGGCGAATTGTATTGCAGATGACTCTGGCGACGGAGATGAGCAATGGATGAACAGGCGCTACAGCCGAGTTATGACCGTCTTGGGCTGAGTCCGGAAGCCAGCACCCGCGAAGTTGAGCGGGCGTTTCGTGAATTGCGTGATCTTTACAGCGATGAGTCGCTGGCAACCTATTCGCTACTGGAGTATGCCGATCGGCAGGAGAAGCTTGAGTCGTTGCAGGATGCTTATGATCAGATTCTGCAATCACGACTGCATGCGACCTCAGAAGCAGCAGGTAAAACTATTGTTGTCGATGAAAAACATCAGCTAGCTGACCGGATTATCTGTGTTGATGCCGATCCGCAACAGCAGCCAGGGCTGTTTCTGCAGCAGATGCGCGAGGCGCGGGGCCTGAGTTTGAGTGACGTTGCCGAACGGACCAAAGTCGGGTCATTTCAACTGCAGGGTATTGAAGGGCAACGTTTTGACGTCTTGCCAGCTCCGGTATATCTGCGGGGTTTTTTAAAAGAATTTGCCCGGGTGGTTGAGGTCACGGATGCCGGGATTCTGGTCGACAGCTTTATGGCATTGTATCTTGATGACAGGGATGCGTGACAATGTACATTGTCATCTCGATCAAAGAGAGAGATCTGTTTTTAGGGCATATTTCTCACTTCTGTTCGAAATGACAAACTAACCTTTTAAGCTTGCACAAAACAGCCCCGGTCAGATCTGTTTCTGACCGGGGTTGTTTTGTGCAAATAAATGCAGATGACCTCTTGTTTACAGTCGGTGTTTCAGGCTATAAAGCGATCATGAATGTGATGACGATTGATCTTGATCAGACTTTGATTGCGCGTGAAAAAGGTGCGTTGTTGATTGATGTTCGGACCCCGGCTGAATTTGCCGAGGCGACCATCCCCGGTGCCATCAATGTACCGATTTTTTCCAACGACGAACGCGCCGAGGTCGGTACCCTCTACAAGAAGGTAGGCAAAGCTCGGGCCCGAACCCGTGGCGTGGAGTTGGTGGCACCGAAAATTCCTGCGTTACTCGCTGCTGTGCGTGAGGCGCATGCCGGTTGCACCGGGCCGGTGATTGTGTTTTGTTGGCGCGGTGGTATGCGTAGCCGGGCACTGACCGCGTTCCTTGAGTTGGCCGGTACGCCGGCCCGGCAGCTGTTGGGTGGACATAAGGCGTTTCGACGTCTGGTGTTGGATGATCTGGCGGCGGGCATCTGGGGGCGAATCCTGGTCTTGCGCGGCATGACCGGAGTTGGCAAAACGGTAATGTTGACCCAGTTGGCCGCAGAAGGTTATCCGGTGATTGATCTCGAAGGGTTGGCCAACCATCGCGGCAGCGCTTTTGGTGGTCTCGGTCTGCCTGATCAGCCAGGGCAGAAGAAGTTTGAGGCGTTGCTCCGTGAAGATTTACTGAAATTTCAGGACTCTGAATATATTCTGGTTGAAGGCGAAAGTCGCCATATCGGTCGTCTGCAGGTGCCGCCGATTCTGTTTGCCGCCATGCAACAGGAACCGAGTATTTGGCTTGAAGCTTCCCTCGATTTCCGTGTGCGTTGTATTCTCGATGATTATCCGGCTATCGATCAGGAGCGTTTGGCTTTTGAACGGCCGATCCAGGCATTAAAGGAGCGCCTCGGTAGCGACAAGGTGGCCAAATTGCTCGATCTGTTGCACAACGGTAGTTGGGATGAACTGGTCCGGGAGCTGATGGTGAATTACTACGATCCCCTCTATCAGCATACTTATCCGGAACGGCGCATTGAGGTTGAGGTTGAGCCGCTTGAGCAGGGTGTCGCCGGTATCAAGGCGGCGATCGTGAAGATTTTGGCCCAACCGGCTGCTGAGCCTGAAGCTTCAATTAAGGAAGAGTCGGTATGAGCGGTAAACAGGCTATAAAACCGTGCAACAAACTCTGTGCCAAATGTCTGCGGCATTGCAAACAGCCCGAAGCGGTTTTGCTGGTTGATTGTCCGCGGTATTTGCCGTTCCCGTTCAAGGTTGAAAAAAATCGTTACGAGCAGATCGATCTGTTCAGCCCGGATGAAATAACCGCAAAACCTTCACCGGATGCAGAGGAGGGTTGATGGATACCTACACCCTGGTTCGCCCGGAACATCTCAATCATCACGGCTTCCTGTTTGGCGGACAACTTCTGAAGTGGGTAGATGAACTCGCTTGGCTCTGTGCTTCAAGAAGTTTCCCCGGCGCGACTCTGGTCACGGTCGGGATCGTGGTGGTCCTCATGAAGGAGACAATCGGGT